>JALVSO010000001.1 GCA_027024305.1 Candidatus Parcubacteria bacterium
GTCATCTTAGTCCGGTGGAAGAAAATTCCGTGCCGGAGCTTTTGAAGAAGAATGAAATGCAGGAAAGGATTAATGCCATTTTAAAGGGGGAGCAGAAGGTTAAAGATATTTACGGTATAGAGGATAACTCCAAGCCGGATGCAGATGAAATTCTGGGAGCTCCCTCGCTTTCTGAAAAATCCGAAAAAGCTACGGGGTCAGTGGACCCAACTGAAACTTCTGCCGATGGGACTCTTGGAGGATCTTCCGTAGATGATATTGAACATAGCTCAATTTACCGGCAATTTTTGGAGTCTAAGAAAAAAATAGAAGAAGAGAAGAACAGAGTTTTGACAGGTGGTGGTGCTCCGGGAGCCATGAGTGAGGAAGCTAAAGACTTTTTGGGTAGTCGGGCTCCCAAAGAACCGGAAAATTCAACAGAGGGAATAAATTCGGATTTGCAAAAGGAAATTAACGGAAACCTGGATGGGTTAAAAGGGAACGCTTTTTCATTGGACGCATCTCCGAAAGAAGAGACGGGGCCGGAAATACCCGGAGCTAAAGTGGAAAGTATTTTTAGTGGAGATGGATTTGTGCCCGATGGTGGTTCGGAGTCTTCAGAAAGAGTTAAGGAAGAAAGTGACGGAGAAAGTGGTGATAACTCAAATCCGGGAATTAAGCCTGGTTTTGGAACTTTTTCAATTTAGAAAAAATGGCAGCCGATAAGAAAAAAAGAAAAATAATTATTTTTACAGAATTAAAAAAGGGCAGCTTTAATCTTGCCAAAAAACTACTCCTTTACTTTTTGGATGACGAGGTAAAAATTTTATTTTATTCCGCCAAAAGCAGAAAATTTTTTGATGGAGACCGGGAAATTGAAAATCTCAAAAGCTATTTGGTAAAAGCTGATTTGATTTTTAATCTCATTCCGGTAAAACTGGATGATTCTCGGAAGCTTTCCGACCTGGCTGATAAATTAAAAGTAGATTATTTGGAAAATAATTTAAGTACCAGGTTGTTATTTTTTAGCAAAAACAACTTAAAGGCCTTCCTAAAAAAATTCAACATCAAAAGTCCGGTTTTTAGGCTTTTGCCAAACGAAGAACCGGAAAAAGTCTTCGCTTCTTTTCCGCAGCCCTCAAGGATTTTTTCAAAGTCAAATTTATATTTTTCCGGGAAAATTGATTCCGTTGAAAGAATGAAGGAAGTTTTTCAAGAGATAGGAGAAAATAGGGGTGACTATATAATAGAAGAATATATTGAAGGCAGAGACGCCTATTCTTTGGTTATGAGAAGGGAAGAAGAAATTATAGTTTACAATTTTCCAAAAACTTTATCCGCTGAGGGGGCTGGACTCATTGAAAAAAGTTTAAAAGAAAGCTCCGAAAAAATTTTCAAAGATTTTTCCATTGATAAATTTGCCTTAATTCATTATAAAATTAATAAAATCGGTTCTTTATATTTATTAAATATTTTTACCGAGTTAAATATTTTATTGGGAGAAAAGGAATTGATTATGAAAAAGATTTTTGAGAATGAAGGGTTGGAATTGAAAGACTTTTTCAAGATACTGGAGAGTAATTTGAAAAAGAAGGAAAGAAATCTTCTAAGTTACCTTTAAAATGACTAAAAGTTCTAAAAGGAAAACTGGCGATCTGGGTGAAGAGTTGGCCAAAAAGTTTCTGGAAGGGAAAGGTTTTTCTCTAATCGAAAGAAATTATTGAAAGCCCTTTGGGGAGATTGACCTGATTATGAAGAAGGATGGGGAGATTTACTTTATTGAAGTGAAGAGCGGACGGGTGGGAGAAATGTATATTCGTCCGGAAGATCATTTAACCGGAAAGAAAATCAGGAAGTTTGAGAGGACCGGATTTTTTTATTTGCGTGAGAAAAATTTGGAAAAGCGAAAAAATCCTTTTGGGGTGGAGGAGGAAATAAAGCATCATTTTTGAGCGGTCCTGGTCTATTTGGATGAAGTGGACAAAAAAGCCAAAATTAAAATAATCAAGGAATTGTTCTAAGGCAAAGCCGAGGCAAGCGTATCGCGCTCTTTAAAGTAGATATAATACCATTTCCAAAAAACTCTCGCTCATATTAGCTCCTATTTTCCAAGAAGCTGTAACAGGTAACAAGAGACAAGAAGCAAGTTGCAATCGGACAACTACATATGGATTGCTTCCCAAGCACTTTCTTATATGATTCTCTTTGGTTAAATATGATTACTTAATCATTTGTTGACGAATATATAAAAAAGGATTACATTAGAAAGTGCCTGGTCGCAATGACGGCAACCTGCGGTTGTCTTCCTGACGGCCGCCTGCGGCGGCCGTCATTGCGAGAAGCTTGCGACGAAGCAATCCATGGTAAGGAATTAAATTTTTGAAAAGAGCGCAGAGCTTTTTTGGAAATGGTATAACAAAGAACAACTAATTATTCGGCGTAAAGGCAAAATCCGGTGGGTAAAATCACCGGATTTCCTTTATCTGTAACAAAGACCAAAGATTATCTATTTTGTAAAATAGATAAATGGTC
>JALVSO010000002.1 GCA_027024305.1 Candidatus Parcubacteria bacterium
AATTTGATGTTCATAACACCATCAATAATAGAATATCCACAGCTTTGGTAAAAGATATCTCATTTGAGGTATCTTTTACTTTAGACTGGGTTTTATTTCGGGTATCATTTTGTGTTGGACAATACTAACACTTTCATTAAAAATAAAAAAATGATACAATTCCAGCGCCTAAATGTTTGCGGTGAGCCTGATGCCGTTACGATGCTTATCACAGAAGCATAGTGGCCGGAAGTCCGACCTGTCGGGTATGGTTAGGCGTGAGAAGCCGGACTTGTCAGGTATGGTGCGGCGTGTGGTTGCTGACTAGTCCGGCTTCGTGGAAAATGTGCTGGTTTCCGACTTGCAACTTGCAACCTGTTCCTTGTAATTTGAATCGACTTCGTGGAAAAGCGCGGTTGTGTGTAAACTCTCGGGCTTCGTGAAAATCATGATAATAAATTAAATATGGTGGCTATGGTATAATGGTTATTACAGCCAAGATTATGAATTCAGGGTGGCTCCGCGGAGCCATACCAGATTTGCAAAAAAATTAGACTAAAATTGAATATGGTGGCTATGGTATAATGGTTATTACAGCCAAGATTATGGATTCAGGGTGGCTCCGCGGAGCCATGTTGGATTGAAAAATTAGACTAAAATTAAATATGGTGGCTATGGTATAATGGTTATTACAGCGGGTTGTGGCTCCGCTTATCCCGGTTCGATCCCGGGTAGCCACCCCAATAAAGAAAAACGGCCCACTGTGTCGTTTTTCTTTTAGTCCGCAGCGGGTTGTGGCTCCGCTGCTGATATTCTCGCTGACGCCTCCGCGGTTCGATCCCGGGTAGCCACCCCAATAAAGAAAAACGGCCCACTGTGTCGTTTTTCTTTTAGTCCGCAGCGGGTTGTGGCTCCGCTGCTGATATTCTCGCTGACGCCTCCGCGGTTCGGTGCCTCAAAAACAAGAACTATCCAACAGCGGGAACTTTTTCATTTTACCCTTTTTCGTAAGACCCTCGACTTTAAAAAATTTACCCTAAAAACTAAGCATCAAAAAAAGGTGACGGGATAACATCATCATCTGAACCATCATCCAGATGAATGCTATAAAACTCCTCTACATATTTAACAAATTTTTTTAAAGAATTTCTAACCTCTCTTGGAGATAAAGACTTTCCAACCACATGGCTTTGCCACCAAATGGGGAATTCCTCAAAAGCAAACTCCTCATCAATCATTTCATATTCAACAAAGCCGCTAAAAAAAGCGTTCCTTATAAAAGTAAAAGCCACTCTAAGATGTTTATCAACGGTATTCTCTTTGTATCTTTCTTTTAAATAAATCTCATAGGCCGGTAAAATTTCTTCCTCAAATTTTCTACGGAAAGGCTCCTGTTTTATCTCTATTTCCTCCATCAACTCCTCAAATTCATCACTGCTCAACTCCAGGTCGCCAATTTTAATAATCGGACCATCTCCTTCCCTCTCCCCATCCGATTTTAGAGGGTCGGGCACCTCTTCCGGATCATAGCCGTAAACCTCCTTAAATTTTTCATGGGGAGAAAGGCCACCCAAACTTTTATGGGGCGAGTAATTTCATAAAATATTGTAGGCTTCCGCAATCTCCATGCTTTCTTCTGAGTCAATATCTTTATCTGCAAAAACCGATAACACTTGAACAAAAAGTCTGTTGTTATCATTTATCTCGGCTTTATAAATTTCATCCTTTAATTTGGACAGGTCTAACTTCTTTTCAAGTTTATACTTTTTCAGCTTTTTTTTTAAGGTTGTCTCTGCTTTCTCCACCATCTTTAAATCCTCCTTATTTTCTTTCTTTTTCATACTTATATTTTTTTAATAATAACTTTTTCCAAGTCTAACAAAAACCACCCTCACCCGTCAAGCTTAATACTGCACCGGACTACAATCCTTAAATAAAATCAACTTAAAATAATTATTCATGATAAAATGAGAGAATGAAAAAAAGAAAACACTTTCCCAGAGAAAAAGGATTTGGCAAGGAAAAAATAAGCAAAAATATTTTAGGTAAAATTAAAAAGAAGAAAGTTAAAACCCTGGTTAAAAAAAGAAACGAACGAGAAAAAATTCAAGAAAACACTTCCAGGGATTATCCCATGCGTTTATCTCGAGCCATGTATCTGCAAAATATCTGCTCCCGTCGTGAAGCCGACCGTTTAATAGAACAGGGGCAAGTTTTGGTTAATGGCAAGAAGGCCGTTTTGGGTATGAAAGTTCAAGAAAAGGACTCCATAGAAATTAAAAAAGAGGCTCAAGAAAAATTGAAAAAGAAAAAAATAATTATTTTTAATAAACCCATGGGGGTGGTTTCCCACAACCCCCAAAATGGTGAAAAAGAGCCCAATGATTTTTTACCTTTCAAAGAAAAGCTTTCCCCCGTCGGACGTCTGGACAAAGCCAGTCATGGTCTATTGCTAATGACCGATGATGGACGACTGGTCAATAAGCTTTTAAATCCAAGGTACGACCATGAAAAAAAATATATCGTAAAGGTTGATAAACACCTGACCAAAGATTTTTATCAAAAAATGGAAGCCGGGGTTAATATTGAGGGCTACTTGACCAAGCCGGCTAAAATTGAAAAGGTAGAGCCCAGAGTTTTTTCCCTGATTATTTCCGAGGGCAAAAAACATCAAATTAGGCGAATGTGTGCCGCTCTGGGCTATAAAGTTATAGATCTCAAAAGAGTTTCCTTTTTAAATCTGGAACTTGGAGATTTAAAACCCGGTCAGTGAAGAAAACTAAGCGGTGCTGAAAAAGAAAAAATTTATAAAATCATTAAAAATTAAAAAACCGCACACTCATTCTTGCACAGAATGAGTGTGTGGTTTTGTCTTGTAATTAAAAAACCCCGGAGGGGGTTTTTAAAAATTATTGATCGTCTCTCGGGTTAGCTTCATCAACATTGATCTCTCTACCCTTCAATTCAAAGCCCTGCATTTCTTCCTTGGCTTTCTCGGCGGCGGCATCGTCTTCAAGAGTTACGAAACCGAAACCTCTGGATCTTCCGGAATACTTATCAGTTGCCACAAAAGCATCTGAAACTTCTCCGTACTTTGAAAAGGCATCTTTAAGATCTTGCGCTCCAACCTCCCATGCTAAATTTCCTACAAATAATTTTTTTGACATTTTAAATTTAATTTATTTTTTAATTTTAATATTTTAAACTTTTCTTCCAAGCCGAGCTCAAATGTCTACAAAAATGTAAATATCTGCTAACCCACTCATCCTAAAAGTTTCCACTATTATACTATCTTTACAGAAAAACACAATCCGAGAATGACCGAAGACAAAAACCAAACTTTTATGATAAAATGTCAAAAAATAATTAAAAAAATATGAGCAATTTATTAAATAACCTTATTGAAAAAATCGGAGAAGAGGAGCTGGTAAAAACCGGTGAGCGTTTCAATCTAAAACCGGATAAAAGCAAAAAGTTATCCGCGGAAGCCATTTCTGTACTGATTGGCGGCCTGGCTAAAAACATGAAAGACTCGGAAAAGGCTGACAAAGTCATGGATATGTTGGACGAAGACAAAGCTTTAATAAAAAAGAATAGTGAGAACGAGTTAGGTATTTTAAGAGAACTTTTTAACAATAAAGAAAATAAAATTTTCAAAGGACTGGCCAAAAGCAATCTGATGAAAAAACATGAAGTAAAAGATTTCATGGTTGCAATTACTCCTCTCCTCATGGGGGCTATAGCCCAAACCGCCAAAGAAACAAATATGGACAAAAAGGTTCTCTCCACTGTTTTGGAAATGGCCGGTAGAGCTGATTTGAAAAGGGTGCAAAATTCCAAGATTCTTTCCATCATTGATTTAGACAAAGATGGGAGGATTGGAGATGATTTGCCTAAAATTTTAGGCCTTTTAAGCAAACTCTTTAAATTTTTTGGTTCAAAAAAACCAAGAAGATAAAATTTTCTGCGAAAAGTAACTACTTTTTTTCATCCTCACTACTTAAAAGTTTTTTCACCATTTTTTCGGCCGAGGCTTTGGAATCAACCAAGGCAATCCACCCACCGCTGTGGCAAAAAATGGCTCCCCGCACTCCGCTGACAACCTCAAGCTCTTCCCCCCTTAAGCCACATCAACTTTCGGGCATCTCTTTTTTCACCTCTTTACTTTTATTATCCTTGGCTACCGAGTGAATAACCCACCTGTCACCCCTCCTTTTAACCAAAAAAAGCAACTCCGGATACTTAGGAAAGGCTTTGCCCAGAGAAAGATTCTCTTCAACTCAGAGGACTCTTTTATCATCAGCCTCTTTGTATAGAAGATCCAACTTTTTTTCATCATTCAACCTTTTCTCACTCCACTTTATTTCATTGGCCAAAACGGTTTTAAAAATCTCCAAAACCTTTAAGAAAGCCTCATCATAATCCTCCTTCTCCGAACTCAAGGGCAAAAAGGAATTCTTAAGGGAAGGCAAACCATAGAGAAAAAAATTAAAATTCGGCCTACAGAGATTTAAGCCATTATCGTTGGCATCTACTCCCAAAACCAAATCAAAATCTATCTTCTTAGCCACCTCCTTGGAGCCACAGAGCTTCTCTCCGTATTTTTTTCAAACCAGACCAAATGATGAGTATGGCACTCCGCTCTCTCTAACCATGGCCCCTCCCCTTTGATGATGATCAAAAAAATTATAGTCCGGATTATACTCTCCTCCCACATCTAAAAGGTAAACCTCATCCAATCCGACTTTTTCAATGGCTTCTTTTTTATAGCTTTCTATCTTATCTCTGTCGCTTTCCCTAATAACCTCATAGGCCAAGCCTCTTTTCTCCAAAAAAAGAGCCAGGGTGGCCACAGAAAAAATATCATCAAGATGAAAGTTATAAGCGTGGGTAATCAGCTTAACCTTTTTTAAGTGTAAAAAGTGGTAGAGAGCCTTTGAAAAAAGGATAATCAGAATATTAAAAAGAAGAAGAAAAAACAACAGTTTATTTTCTCTGCCAATGGCATCGGCTCCAAAAGATAAAATAAAGGTAATAGGCAAAAGACCCAGAGCTGAAGTCAAGAAATATTTTCAAAATTTTACTTTCTTATTTAGACCCAGATAATAGGATAATCCATCCGGAGGAGTAAAGAAACGAAAGAAAAGCAGATTGGCAAAATTTAAATTTTTAGGAACCTTGGTCTGAAAAAACTTTAAATCATCTTCTGAAAAAATTTTAAAAACCGTCTTCTCCCCCCTAGTCCTGGCCAAGTAAAAAGAAATAATGCTACCCAAAAGGACCGCAAAAAAAGTCAAAAGAAAAGTTTTTCCGGAACCAAAAATTTTTGAAATAAAAGGGATGGCCGGAGCAATGGTAATCGGTGAAAAGATAAAAGAAACAACGACGGCCAGAATATAGACCAGGGCGGAACTTACCAAAAAGCGCTGGGCAAAAAACTCTCTCAACTGTTCCAAAGGATTTTCCAAAAGAAAAACCAAAATAAAAGATAGCGAAACAACCAAAAAGAAAAGTCAGGGCAGATGTTTGTTTATTCTACTTTTCATAGAAAGAGTATATCATAAATAGAGCTGCAACAAAAAAGCGGCAAGCTCCGCCGCCGCTCTTGCTATCCCGACAATAAAAGTGAAAAAATTATCTCAAATTTCTGTCGGATGATCGTGGGTTACCCATGGACTCCATCATCATTTTTTGCAATTTGGCCTGGTGCCTCCTCATCACCCCCATGGCTGCGGCCATCTGATTCTTTCCGCCCTTAACTTCTTCTTCAATCTCCTTGGCGATTCCTTCAAAAAAATCCGGGTTTTTTTCCAACATGGCCATTAGAGCGGCTCTTTGATCTTCCGGCAGATTTTTCATTTGCCTTTCCATCATCTTCTCAACAGCCTTTCCCTTGGCCTTATCTTTTAAATTCTTCACTTTATCTCCTATTCCAAACATAAT
The DNA here is from genome assembly GCA_027024305.1 of Candidatus Parcubacteria bacterium. GTDB lineage: Bacteria > Patescibacteriota > Minisyncoccia > Phycocordibacterales. The sequence continues at coordinate 5,923 of JALVSO010000002.1, forward strand.
TTTCAAATTAAAAATTTATAATCTATAAAACCACAATAGTTTCATTTTTATTAACTTCCACAAAGCCTTTCTCTATATTTAATTCCTCTTTTTTGCCGTCAATGGTCGTATAAATAACCTTCCCCTCCCTCAAAGGCGATAAAAGAGGAGCATGACCGGGCATAATTTCCAACTCCCCACGGCCCCCGGGCAAAATTACCGATTGAAAATCTCCTTCAAAAATTTTCCGGTCTATTTTGGCAATAATTAATTTCATCAAAGTTAAATTAAGTCTAGGCGATTATAACATAATAATCCATCTCACAGCAAGCTTTCCTTAGATTACAATCCTAATCAGAGAACTCTAATCTTTTACTAAAATTTGGTTGCAAAATCAGTAAATTCGTTTATTAAAAACCTGCAAAAAGTCTTAATAATCAAGAATTTTAATAACTCTTTCTCCCGGTCTCTTAAAATTGCTATTTTCAATCAAAAGCCTCTTTCGTCCATAGTCACTTTTTAGATACTTTATTTTTTTTTCTATTTCCCCTCTTCTCTTCTCCTCTTCTTTTATCTTTGATAAAACTTGATTGTTTTGACTTTGAAGCTCTCGATACTTTAAAAAAACATTTAAGAAAGAACCGAAAAGAATAAAAATTATGACTAAAAAAAGGATGGAAAAAAAATAAATCCTAATCAGTTTTTTTTTTCGCGATCTCATGGTAATATAATAGCATTATGTACGGTAAAAAATCAAAGAAAACCATTCACATTATTTGAAGTGTTATCGGCATCGTAACCGCAATTTCCATGGTTGCCCTGCCCCTAATATATCTTTTCAGATAAAAAAACCGCCCATGGCGGTTTTTTCAATCTTTTTTTGTTATAATACTTTCCAATGAATAAAAAAGAAAAATTGGAAATGCTTTTTCGGGAGTTCCCCGGGGTGGGTCCTCGCCAGGCCGGGCGTTTTGTCCATGCCCTGCTCTATAAAAATCGGAACTATCTGGAAGAACTTTCTCGCCTGATTTTGGAAATTAAAGAAGGGACCAGAAAGTGCCAACGGTGCAATAGATTTTTTCAAGAAAATAACCAGAACCATATCTGCTCAATCTGTGGCGATGAAAGAAGAGACCGGACCAAATTGCTGATTATTGAAAAAAATCCCGATTTTGAAAATATCGAAAATAGCGGCATCTGAAACGGACTCTATTTTCTCATTGGAAAAAATTTAAAATTAACCGAAAAGGAACCGGAGAAAAAAATCAATCTGGAAAGTCTAAAAAAACAACTGGAAAACAACCCCGTTGAAGAAGTTACCTTCGCCCTATCCCTGACTCCCGAAGGAGAACAGACCAAAGACTTTCTCTGAAATTTTTTAAATCCCTTAGCCAAGGAATTGAATTTTAAAATCACCGAACTGGGCCGAGGTCTTTCCCTGGGTTCGGAAATTGAATATTCCGACAAAGTCACTTTAACCGAAGCCTTTAAAAACCGAAAATAAAAAAGCGCCATTCGCTCCCAAAAAAGTAAAGAGCTTTAAAAAATCACCGAAACAATTACAGTATATTCTAATATAAGAATGATACCCGAAATTTTCTAAAATTTCCGGTGTTTTTTCTTAATAATTTTAAAACTTTGACAGTAATTTACTCAAACCTTCTTCATCAATCTTT
>JALVSO010000003.1 GCA_027024305.1 Candidatus Parcubacteria bacterium
TGATGAAGAGATTAAAGCGAAAATTTTACGCCAAAGCGAAGAAAAAGAATTGGAAAGTGGAGTTAAAAGTCATTAATTTTTGCCGATGTGGAGAGTGTGGAACGCTACTGAAGACTCACCGTCCGGACATGGTAAACGTTGAGATTTTTTGATCAAATGGGGGGCTTTGGGCCCTCCTTTTGACTCTTTCTTGTGAAATGAGGAAAGTGAGCTTAGAAATAGAAGTAAAAGGTAGAAAAATTGATGTAGTTTATGATGGAAGTATTAATACTTTTTATCCAAAAGAATTTGAGAGAAAAATGGAGGAATTCAAAAGAAAAATTTTCCTTAGAACAGTGCCTAAGGAATACCCAAAAAATGTAGAAGAGGTAAGGAGGTATGTAATCTCTCAAAATAAAAGACTCATTTTTGAAATAAGCCAAAACTGTAATCTAAAATGTAAATATTGTTTTCTTCATTCTGGATTGTATCTAAAAAAGAATTTAAATCAAGATGTTATTCCCATAAAACAAGTAAGAAAGTTTCTTAAATTCTATAGAGAATTAAATAGGAAGCCGTCACCCATTCTTATAGGTTTTTATGGGGGTGAACCGACTATTTACCCACATAAAATAGTTCAAATAGTTAATATTTGCAGGGAGGAACTAAACAAGGAGCTTATGTTTTATATCTCTACTAATGGAACATTTGCTCAGAATAAAGAGTTATTAGATTTTTTGTTAAGGAATAATTTTTACCTTCAGATTTCTATAGATGGCCCAAAAGAAGAAAATGATAAATTCAGAACCTTTCCTTCTGGACGAGGAAGCTTTGAAGCGATTGAAAAATTGCTTAGAAATATAAAATTTTATCCCAAAGTAAGAATAATCTTGACCCTTCATCCTTTCCATAATTGGGAAAAAATGGAAGACTTCTTTAGATATATAAAGAAAATAAATCCTTCTTGGCACATTGAATTATCTTTTGTTAATGTGGATGAGATTGTAAAAGATGAAGTGAAAAAGCACTATAAAAAAGCATTATACGAGAAGATCACAGATATGAAAACTCGAATCTTGGAGAAATTGGAAAGAGGTCTTAATTTAAATCATTTTGAGGAAAGCTTTTTAAATTTTTTCGAAGAATTTTCTTTTAAAATAACTATTTTGGGCAAAAAAGGTCCGTTCCATAAGTCTTGCTTTCCAGGAGAAGATAGACTTTATATTTCAAGTTCGGGAAATATTAAAATCTGTGAAAGGGTTTCCGATTCTTTCACGATAGGACATTTAGAAGAAGGGTTAAATTTCAAAAGAATTTTGCGATTCTGGAATTTTTTGAATGAAATTTCTATTCAAGAAGGATGTGCCACTTGTCCTTTTGTGAATTTATGTTCAAGATGTTTTGCTCGTCTTACAAATGATTTCAAAATTCAATGTAATGAAGAAAAGAGGGATAAGCTAAAATCTAATTTGGAGTTTTTTATAAAAGTGAAATTATTAGAAAAATTCAAAGGAGGCAAGAAATGAAAAAAAGGTCTCTGTTCGGTTTGATTTTGTCTTTTTATTCCCTCCTATACGGGGGCATTCATTTGAAAAAGCAAAGGGAATATGCCTTCCTCCAGGAGGTTAATTTCTTCGTTGGGGAGGGAAAATTGGGGGTAATAGAGGGGACGAAGAAGGGCTTTGCCCTTCACATTTTCGGGAAAAATTACCAGAGGAAATACCTCCTGAGAAGAGGGGAAGGCCCCTCGGAGCTTTTGCTCCCAGCAGGGGGTTTTTTCCAAAACCAGCGAATTTACATCCTTGACAGAAAGAAGCGCTCCCTCCTGATTTTTAACGAGAAGGGAAAATTTCAGGGTTCCCTTCCCCTTACCCCTCCTCCTCCCAGGGGAGCCTATCCTCTGGGTATTTTAAACGGAAAGCCGGTGCTTTTAGGTTTTATGTTTCGCCATGGGGAAAAGGGGCAAAAGGGGGTTTTCACCCAGGATGTTATACTCTTTGACGGAAAGGCCATAGTAAAAGGGGAGAGCTCCCGTTGGGAAGTTGGGGGAAAGATTAATTTCGCCAGGGATTTCCTCCTTGCCTCCTTTGAGGGGGGAAAACTTGCCCTGGCTCATAACAGAAAATACGAAGTAGAGATAGGGAAATTATCCGGCAAAAACTTCCTTCCCGTTTCAAAAATAGAAAAGCACACACCCAGAATCCCCTGGAGCGAGAAGAAATTGCGGGAACTGGAGGCAGAAATTCTCCCCCAGCCCATGGAAGCCGAACACCCCAAATACCTTCCCCCAATTTTCGCCATCTCCCTTTCAGGAGATTATTTGGCGGTTGTGTCTAACGAGAAAATTCTGGAGAAAACCTCGGTAATAGACCTCTGGAACTGGCCGCGGAAAAAATACCTGGGAAAGGCTAATATCCCTTTGATTTATGCCCAGCAT
>JALVSO010000004.1 GCA_027024305.1 Candidatus Parcubacteria bacterium
GCTCATCATTTTGAACAAAAAGAACCAAAAGACGACCCTTTCAAAATAGAAGTAAAATAGAAAGATTATTATTTAGGACTTCCAGTCCTTAAAGCAACCTGTGCACTTCTAGTGCACAGTGGTTGAGAAAATTACCACCCCCGGCGTGGTAATTCTACCACGCCGGGGGTGGTAGAAGATTTTTTCTCTTTCTTTGTTATAATTATTCCCATGTTAAAAAAGCGGAATCGTCTAAACTCAAAAGAATTTGAAGAAGTTTTTCAAAAGGGGAGAAAGGAATTTTCTCGGAATTTTTTGTTTGTAAAAATGGGTGGCAAGGAAGAGGGTAAAGTTTCAGTGGCGGTTTCCAAAAAGGTTTATAGAAAAGCGGTGGAGCGAGCCCGAGCCAGAAGAATTGTCTATCGGATTTTAAAAGATAATTTTGAAAACTTTTTGACTAAAAAAAAGTTTTATGGCATTATTCTGATAACCAAAGATATTTTTTTTCTGGATGGGGGAAAAATTAAAAAAGAAATTAATAATTTATTAAAATAATATGAAAGGAAATTTTGAAGCCGGTTTCGGCGCATCGGGTGCCGGTTTGGGAAGACCCGAAAAGTCAAGACATAAAGTTGGAGTGAATAGTGGTTTGGTTATGGGCATGCTTTATCTCTATAACCCGTCGCAGTTAGAAGGTAAAATTCAACAGATAAAAAATGATGGCGGCAGGGCCTTGGATTTGCTGCTTGCGGGAGTTGAGCCTGAAAAATTGAAAGGTATCTATACAGATGAAGAGATAGATGAAGCTCTGGCCGCCAGAGCCTCGGATTTTACTTCTTAGGAGAAAAATAAGAAGAGAGTTTTTATTAGTAAAAAATGAAGGGGATAGAAGAGATAAAAAAAGTATTTGTTCATTCTTTTTATTTTGATTTTAATGAGGAAGGCCGGAAGTATCAGCGGTATAAGGGCAAGAGTAGCTACGGCATAGTCAAGACCCGATTGATAATTTAGAAAGAATAGAGAGAGTAGGATGGCAAGAGTTGAAAAGATAATTTGTCACAATTTTTTCTTGTTTCTGCTTAGGCCTTTTATTAAAAAGTAAAAGGCCAAGAATGTCCAAATTCCTCAAAAAGAGTATTCCAAAAGGTCGTAAACTTTTTCCAGGAAAAAGAAAAGGATATTTAAGATTATAAAAAAATAGACAAAGATTATTTTTAAGCCGGTCTTAAAAATTTCTTTTTTTATGGATTCTATTTTATGCCAAGTTTTTTCCATTAAATATATAAAACTTAGGCCAAGGGCTAAATCAATAAAAATATTCATTTGGGAATAGTTGGTATTTTCAAAGGCGAAGTAATAAAAGGGTTGGGAAAGTAGGGCAAAAATCCAAAGTCTCATAAGATAGTTTTTTTTATTTCTTGTATTAAAGAGATAGTTTCAAGTGATTAAAAAAATAAACAGAGGAAAAACCACCCTTGATGATAGAGTTACAAGATAAAAAATCTCTTCGGAAAATTTTTTCTCAAAAATTTTTACAAAATGATCCAGAAACATCAGGGTAATACCAATTCATTTTAAGAGTTCTATGGAGCCGGTTGATAGATTTTCTCTCTTAATTTTTCAATTTGAAAACATATTAAAAACTTCTTTCTTTTTTGCCTTCGGGAATTATTTTTTCAATAATAAAATTCCCGTTATCTCATCTAGCCTTGGTAACAATATTTCTTTTGCCATTTTTATCAAAATAGAAGGGTTTTGAAAAAGCACAATATTTTAAAAAATTTTGACGGGCATTTTCTTGATTAAAGGGGAAATCTAATTCCATATCTGATTTTTGATATTTTGAACAAAAGGTCGCTTGTTCATGCTCCTGCTCTTTAAATTCAACTTTGTCTGAATTTAAATTATCTAAAATTGAAAAGAATAATTCGGCTCCCTCCTCGGCAAATCATTTTTCCATTTCCGGATTTCTTTTTCATTCATTCACTTTTATTTTTTTCTGTACTAGAATCGGTCCATGATCCATTTCTTCATCCAACTTCATCAGAGAAATGCCGGTTTCTTTTTGGTCGTCTAAAATGGCTGACATTATCGGAGAAGGCCCGCGATATTTTGGTAGAAGAGAGGGGTGAAGATTTAAAACGCCCAGGATTGGCATATCTAAAAGTTTTTTAGGCAGAATTTTTCCATAGGCCAAAACAAAAAAGAGATCTCATTTTTTTTGAGGCGCGGCTCCGCCGCGCCTCTCCAATTCCTCCATAAAGTCATTATCAATTTTTTCCGGTGTCAGAAAATCAATTCCATTTTTCAAAGCTCATTCTTTAACCGGGGAGGGGTTTAAAACTTGTTTCCTGCCGATCGGTCTGTCAGGATTTGTAACAATCAAATCAAAAGAAAAACCTAATTCTTTTAGTTTTTCCAAAAAATAAACGGAAATATCTGGGGTGCCAAAAAATACAGATTTCATATGTAGTATTATATCACGGGTTTTTATAGAGATATAAAGCGAATAGGCTCTGCGAACCTATTCGCAGAACCTCATATTTTCGGTGTTCGTCGGGTAAATTCCCCGGCGCATTGGGGGAGTTGTTTTCCCCGGGGAAATAGGACATGTTCACCGAGTGACTTTTTATCTCCCCTCGGCTGTTTATGCCCACCACTTGTCCGCAGTGGGGGCAAGTGGTTTTGCCCCGCCAGTTTTTTCCCGCCTTTCTTTTTCCCATTTTTTTCCTCCGTTGGGTTAAAGGTATTCGGCAGTATAAAATATTTACTTAATTTTGTCAAACAGTAGTTAAATAAAAGTAGATGTTACACTAAAAAACAGGTGTTTTTAAGTGTAACATCTGAATTTTTCTAAAAAATAAAGGTGTTAAAAATAAAAGTAATTTTTGATAAAATTTTCCAGATACAAGTTGTTGATTGGTTAAAACCAATTTTAGTTTTTGAGATAGCTATTCTCAATGAAACGGGATGTTACACTTGTGAACAGGTGTGCACAAGTGTAACATCTAAAGTTTTGAGAAAATTTTGAAGGAGGGGGGTGGGAAAAATTTCATTTCTCTTTTTTTAATTTTAAAGCCATTCTGTGCTAAAATATTCCCATGAAAAAAATACTTTTAACGGGAGACCGACCCACGGGAAAATTGCATCTGGGGCACTATGCCGGTTCTCTGAAAAACAGAGTCAAGATGCAGGATGACTATGAAACTTTTATTATGGTGGCTGATGTTCAGGCCTTGACCGATAACTATGATAATCCCCAAAAGGTCCGAGATAATGTTTTTGAGGTGGTGGCCGATAACTTGGCCGTGGGCATTGATCCGGAAAAGGTAACCTACTTTATTCAATCCCAAATTCCTCAAATCGCCGAGCTGACCGTTTTCTTTTCCAACATGGTTACGGTTTCGGAGCTGCAGAGAAATCCGACGGTTAAGACGGAAATCGGTCAAAAAGGGCATCTTTTCAAGGACGGCAATGTAACTTTTGGTTTTCTGGGTTATCCGGTTTCCCAAACCGCCGACATCTCTTTTCTGAAAGCGGAGGTGGTTCCCGTGGGGGAAGACCAGATGCCGGTTTTGGAGCAGGCCAATAGAATTTTAAAAAAATTCAATCGTTACTACGGAAAAACCTTTCCGGAAATCAAAGGAGTGGTGGGAGAAATCGCCCGTCTGGCCGGGCTGGATGGACGAAAGATGTCAAAATCCCTGGGCAATGCCATCTACATTTCCGATTCCGAGGAGGAGGTGGCTAAGAAAATCAGAAAGGCCAAGACCGATTCGGAAAATAAACTCTATTATGATTTAGAGAAAAAACCGGAGATTTCCAACCTGATGGAGTATTACAAGCTTGCCACCGGCAAGAGTTTTGAAGAGATTGAAGAAGAATTTAAAGATATAACCTATTATATTGAATTTAAAGAAAAACTGACCGAGGAATTGAATAATTTTTTGAAACCTTTCCGGGAGAGGAGAAAGAAGTATGAAGAAAATCCGCAATTGGTTTGGGATATTTTGGAGCGGGGTAGAAAAAAAGTTTTGGAACGAGCGGAAAAAAATATGGCGGAGATTAAAGAGAGGATGAAAATAGATTATTAACTTTCAAAGACTTCAGGGTTTTACCTCGAAGTTTTTTGATAGACCATTTTCTGTTCTACGGCGCCTTCTACTACGCCGGGGGTGGTAATTGAGAAAAGTAAAAACCCCGGCGAGTTACCGCTTCGCCGGGGTGGTGGTGGGTTATGATGACAATCGGTTTGCCTGCTCTACGATTAGGTGGAGCAGTGACCTGAAACCCTCATCATATTTGAGGAAGAAGGTGTCAGCGCCGGCATCCAAGCAGTAACTTTCGTAACTGTCCTCGGATGACATACTGCAGACCTTCATCCCGGCCTCTTTGGCGAGACGAATGATGGGGGCCGAGTCCGGATTGACTCCGAAGCAGGTGTCAGTAATCACCAGATCAAATTGACCTCCGGTAATTTTCCGGCAAGCATCGGAGACGGTTTCAACGGTCGTGATTTCGTGTTTGAAACCACTTTCGTTGAATTCCCAGACTAGGTCTTCAATAACCGACTTGTCGTCATCAATAATGAGAATGTTCATAGGTGCCTCCACGCCGACCATGGGTCGGAAAAAATGGTGCGACCAAATGACGCACCTGCTCCTCATGGGGCATTGCCGTCTCATCCTCTTTATCCACCTATCTAAAATGATAGGCAAAGTTTTATCTATTGTCAAGGTTAAATTGTGTATAAAGTGTAAAAAAATTTTTATGCTAAAATAGAGAGCATCATGGCAAGCAGAAATAAAAAAAAGAAACTTGGTAAATTTGTAAACACGGGAACAAAAGGAAAGAATGATTTCTATATTTTCGGTCGCAGGCCCATTTGGGAGCAGTTGGAAAACGACCCCAAGCAAATAAAATTAATTTATATTGTTTCCGGCAATCAGGAGAGTTTTGAGATACGGGAAATTATCCAAAAAGCCAAGGAAAATAAAATTCCTTTGGAACATATCAGCGGTCGGACGGCGGCGGCCAAGGTGGGCAAGGTTAATGACCAGGGAGTTATCGCTTCCATGGAAAGATTTAAATATGCCGATCAGATGGACTGGGAAATTGCCGTCAGGAAAGAGGAAAAGCCGCAACTGGTTTTGGTTTTGGATCACATTGAAGATGTGGGAAATTTCGGAGCCATTATCAGAACGGCGGCCGCTTTTGGGGTTTCGGCCATTTTTGTACCGTCGGATAGACAGGCTCCGGTTAACGGAACGGTTTTCAAAACTTCAGCCGGCAATATTTCCAGGGTTAAGATTATCAAAGTTCCCAATGTTAATCAGATGATTAGTAAGCTGAAAGATTTAAAGTTTTGAACCTATGCCGTGGATATGCCGGAAAGCTCTCAAGGAGGAGTGATTTGAGATCAGAAATTTGACAGTCATACCGCTTTAATTTTGGGGGCCGAGGGTCAAGGAGTTTCCGAAAAGGTCCGGGAGAATTGTGATTTTGTAGTGCCCATTCCCATGGAGAACGGGGTGGAGTCTTTGAATGTTTCCGTTTCCGGGGCTATTGCCATGTATGAGTGGAAGAGGCAGAATTATAAATAAAGCTTTAATTTAAGAATGAAAACCCTGGAAATGGATTTTGGTGATAATAGAGAATTTCCCAAAGACTTTTTGTTGTTGGAAAAAGTCATTAAAGACCGAGGTTCCGTCTATTCGGTTTCAGCCGGGCTGGTTAGAAACAGAGAGGATATAAAAAAATTTTTAAAAAAGATTAGGAATTATAATAAAAAATATCAAAGAGCCACTCATCATTCTTGGGCGGCGGTTGTTTCCAAAGACGGAGTTATTTATGAAACCGCTTCCGATGACGGAGAAACCGGAGCCGGAAAAGTAATTTTGAGAATTATTAAAAAGAAAAAGTATGTAAATACAATTGTTTGCGTTACTCGCTGATTCGGCGGAATCAAATTGGAGGGGGACAGGTTTAAACATATTCAGGATATAACCCTTTTAATTCTAAATAATTAGTCAGCAATGTTTTTCAAGAGATAGATGGTCTTGAATTTTTAAAGTTTTAACTATTCACTAGATAGAATATGGATACAACCTCCGGTAACACGATTGTTTATAAGTTTTAGAATCCATCCGCGTACTAGTACGCTGATAGGAATTTTTATTTTAAAAAACATCATCAATTAATATTCCCCGTATACTGGTACGTGAACGTTTTATTTTTGGTGATATTTCGGGTCCGGGTTGTAATTCGGAGAAAATTTTTATTTAAAAAACTTTTTATGTTACAATTCTTTCCATGAGTATTTTTACCAAGAAACTGGGTATAGATTTGGGAACGGCCAATATTTTGGTTTTTTTGCCCAATAAGGGGGTTATTATAAACGAACCGTCGGTGGTGGCCATTTCCGAGGATAAGAAACAGATTTTGGCCATCGGAGAAGATGCCAAAACCATGATCGGAAAAACGCCCGATGAAATTATTGCCTATCGGCCCATGAAGGACGGAGTTATCGCCGACTACCGGGTAACCGAGGCCATGCTTTCCCATTTTATAAAAAAGGCCATGGGAAGCTGATCTCTTTTTAAACCGGAGGTGATGATTTCGGTGCCGGCGGGAATTAATTCAACGGAGAGGCGAGCGGTTCTGGAAGCGGCCATGAAAGCCGGGGTGAAGAAGGCCTATATTGTGAAAGAGCCCATTTTGGGGGCCATCGGTTCCGGGATGAAAATTGAAGAGCCGGCCGGACGAATGATTGTGGACATAGGAGGAGGAACCACCGATGTGGCCGTTATTTCTCTTGGTGGAATTGTTACTTCCATTTCCGTAAAATCGGCCGGAGATAAAATTGACAAGTCCATCATTGACTATGTTAAAAAAACCCACAATCTGGCCATCGGTGAGAGGACGGCCGAGAGAATCAAGGTGGAAGTGGGAGCGGCCATGCCCTTTGATTCCCAGGAAGAATTGAAGATACAAATCTCCGGTCGTGATTACACCACCGAGTTGCCCAAAACCATTGAGGTGGGAACCAACGATGTGGTTAAAGCCATTTCCAAAAATCTCGGAGAAATGATTCGGGCCATTAAAGATGTTCTGGCTCAGACTCCGCCGGAGCTGGCTTCCGATGTGGTAGAGTCTGGAATTATTTTAACCGGAGGAACCAGTCAGCTTAGGAGGCTGCCAAGGTTGGTTGAAAAAGAAACGGGAGTTAAAGCTGAGCTGGCTGAAGACCCTCTAACCTGCGTGGCTCGAGGAACCGGAACAGCTCTGAATCATCTGGATGTCTATAAAAAGGCCATGGTTTCAAAATCTTTTTAATATTGGGCGTAAAGGCAAAATCCGGTGGGTAAAATCACCGGATTTCCTTTATCTGTAACAAAGACCAAAGATTATCTATTTTGTAAAATAGATAAATGGTCAAAATAACAAAAAGAAGGGCTAAAAGAT
>JALVSO010000005.1 GCA_027024305.1 Candidatus Parcubacteria bacterium
CAAGTGGCAAGTCGGTCAACTACATATGGATTGCTTCCCAAGCACTTTCTTGTATGATTCTCTTTGGTTAAATATGATTACTTAATCATTTGTTGACGAATATATAAGAAAGGATTACATTGGAAAGTGCTCGGCCGTCCTTGCGAGAAGCTTGCGACGAAGCAATCCATGACGGGAATTAAATTTTTGAAAAGAGAGCAGAGCTTTTTTGGAAATGGTATAATTTTCAAATTTCCCCTAAAAAGCCCTAACCTTTTTTGGTTATTTTTGCAAGTCTTTTCTTGCGGAAAAGTTTTTGACTTTGTTTTTTTTAGTTTTAGAATGAAGAAGTATTTTTAAAGGAGCTGGTAGTGGCCCCTCGCCGAGCGGCCGTTATCTTCCGAAAAATGCATTTAAATTTAAAAAGCCTAAGAAAAGATATGAAAAAATTTATTATAAACGGCTGTGGCGGTAGGAAAAAACTAAAAGGGGAATATGTGGTTTCCGGGTCCAAGAATTCCGGATTGCCGGCCATTGCCATGACTCTTTTGTTTAAGGAACCGGTCACTCTGAAAAATATTCCGGAAATAGAAGATGTTTTTAGAATTTCCGAGATTGTTGAAAAAATGGGGGCCGAGATTGACCGTAAAAAAAATACTTTTATCATAAACACCAAAAGTTTGGATAATTCAAAAATTGATCGGGAACTGGGGGAAACCATACGTTCATCTATAATTCTAACCGGTCCGGTTTTGGCCAGAACCGGTAAGGTGGAATTTTATTTTCCCGGCGGTTGTTCCATCGGGAAAAGACCCATTGATTTGTTTTTAACTTCTTTTGAAAAAATGGGAGCCAAAGTCGGAGGTCGGGGAGATAAAATTATTATCAGAAGTAAGGATAAAAATCTTCGGGGGGCCGAGCTGATTTTGCCGGTTCAGTCGGTTACGGCTACGGAAACTTTGATGATGGCGGCGGTTCTGGCCAAGGGCAAAACGGTCATCAAGAATGCGGCCATGGAGCCGGAAATAGAGTATTTGGCCAATTATCTAAAAATGGTGGGTGCGGAAATTGAAGGGGCCGGCTCACCAACCATTACCATCAAGGGGCGAAACGGAAAGCTTTTGGAAAAAAATATTCCACCTTATGTTAATATGGCCGATCGCATTGAGGCCGGTTCCATCGCTATTTTGGCCGCCCTCAACGCCAGTGATTTGCTTATCCGTCATTTCGTGAAAGACCATTTGGAAATTTTTCTGGATATTTTTGACCGCATCGGAGTTAAATATACCTTCCCACGGAAAAATGTTTTAAGAATTAAAAGTCAGAATGTCAAAAAGTTTAAGGCAGTTAATATCAAGACCCACGAGCATCCCGGTTTTCCAACGGATTTGCAGTCTCAGATGGGAGTTCTTCTGACCCAGGCCGATGGAGAGAGTAGAATTTTTGAAACCATCTTTGAATCCAGACTTTCCTACCTGAATGGCTTGGCTCAAATGGGGGCCAGAATAGAAATGTGAAATATTCACCAGGCAGCCATCTTCGGACCTCGGCAGTTGACGGGAACCAGGCTCCTGGCTCCCGATTTGAGAGCGGGTTTTGCTTACATTATTGCCGGAGTGACGGCCAGGGGTCAGACAATTATAGATAATTCCTATGTTATCAGAAGGGGCTATGAAAATATTCTGCAAAAACTGCAAGAAATAGGAGTGGATATTGAAGAAAAGTATGAAGCTTTTTTTTAAACAGCTTTATGTTAAAATTTAGGAAATAAATAAAAATAAAATGAATAGAGAAAATAATGAAAACAGCCGCAATCAAGAAGACGGTTTTAATAACAGAGTAAGTATTAGGGATATAGAAATTTCAGAAAGAAGGAAAGAATTTGATAATCGTTACAATAATATGGATAACAGGGGAGTTTCCTATAAGAAAAAAAACAGAAAGCTTTGGCCGAAGGTCTTGATTTCTCTGGTTGTTCTTTTGCTTTTGTTTGTTTTTGCGACTTATTTCTTCCACTCGGCTACCGTGGAAGTTACGCCCAAGAAGGAAAAGCTGGTCTTTTCAGATGATATTTATAGGGCCACGGTCAGTGACTCTTCCTTGGTGGGAAGTCAGAGCGGGACTGCCGAAGAGAAAAAGATTTCCGTTGGTAAAATTAAGATTTTAAACAAAACCGGAAAAGTTCAGAAGTTAAGAAAAGAAACCAGATTTAAAATTGATGGCACTGATATTGTTTATAAAACTTTCAAGGCCGTTGCCGTTCCGGCCAAGGGCTCGGTGGTGGCCGAAGCCTTTTCGGTGGGAGCCGGTGAAAAGTTTAATCAAAAAGCCGGAACCAAATTGGTTGTTCCCGGCTTTGCCGAGGCCAAAATGGATGAGGAGTATCAAAAAATCACCGGAGTTATAGAAGAAGATTTTAAAACCTCGGATATTGATTTGGATGCTAACAGACCGGCCGTTGAGAAGGGCTCCGAGGGAGCACTTTCTTCCAAGGACGAACTGGAAAAAGCTTTAGGATCGGTGAAGTATAAAGTTTTGGAAATTGCCGATCAAAAGTCAAAGGAAGTGGCTTCCATTGGAGTGGAAAAGGTGGAGGAGAAGGCCAAGGGAAAGATTAGGATTTTTAATAAAACCTCCAAGACTCAAAAACTGAGAAAGGAAACCAGGTTTCAAAATGGTGATTTAATATTTAAAACTTTTAAATCGGTAACCATTCCGGCCGGGGGGTCGGTGGTGGCCGAAGCCTTTGCTGATGAGGCCGGTGAAAAGGGAAATATTGCCAAGGGGACAAAGTTTACCATCCCGGGATTTACCGAGGCCAAAATGGATGAGGAGTATCAAAAAATCACCGGAGAGGCTGAAAGTGATTTTAGCGGCGGTAAGAAGGGAGAAGTTTTGGTGCCCAATAAGGATGAACTGGCCAAGGCCAAAGAGGAATTGAAAAAAGATATCAATGCTTCCTTGGAGCTTAAGTTGGCCAAAGATAAAAATAGAGAAGATTATATCTTTTTGGAAGATGGGAAGAATATGAGTTACAGTTATGACATTAAATCGGGAAGTGATAAAGTTACGGTGGTTTTAAAGGCCATTGAGAAATTACCGATTATAGCCAAGAAAGATTTCATCAGAACTATTTTGAAATCCGAGGAAATCGAGGAGAAAGATTTAGATTCCTTGGTTATTAAAGACTTTTCCCAGATGGAGTTCAAGATTTTGAATGCCGATAATTTTAGTGTTGATTCCGGCGAAGACTTCCTGTTCTCGGTTAAAGGAGAGGGAGAAGTGGAATGAGTGTTAGATCAAGATGTTTTTTTGGAGAGTATCCGGGGGAACAGTCTGGATGAACTATCCAAAAAATTAACAAATTCCTATAAGAATTTTGAATTTGAGATTAAGACTTCGCCATTCTGAACAAGTAGTATTCCGGATAACAAGGAAGATATTGAGATAATCATTAAGGATTAGGGGTGTGGGAAGGAAAAAAGGGCATCGCCCTTTTTTGTTTCTTTAGAGTCTTTTTCTTTAAAAAAGTATACAAATATGCTAAAATTCTCCCATTAAAAAAATTAAAATGTCAGAAAATAAACAAGGAGAAAATAAGGGAGTTTTGGAGCAAATTATCGGTCCGGTGGTAGATATCTATTTTGAAAATGAATTGCCGGCTTTGAAGAATTCTTTGCATACCAAAAACAAGGACGGTAAGAAAATCGTTATGGAGGTAGCTTCCCATCTGGGAGCCAATCGGGTCAGGGCCATTGCCATGAATGATACTTCGGGTCTTTCCAAAGGTCTGGAAGTTTTTGACAGTGGAAAGCCGATTTCTGTACCCGTGGGAGAAAAATCCCTGGGAAGGCTGTTTAATGTTTTAGGTGAAACCATGGACGGGGGAGAAGACATTTCCGATGCTAAAAAATGGTCCATTCACCGGGATCCGCCGACTTTCTCCGAGCAAACCACTTCCGCGGAAATTTTTGAAACGGGAATTAAAGCCATTGATTTATTGGTACCTTTCTTGAAAGGAGGTAAAGTTGGTCTTTTTGGAGGAGCCGGAGTGGGAAAGACGGTGATTATTCAGGAGTTGATTAACAATATTGCCAAAGGTCACGGGGGTTATTCGGTTTTCGCCGGAGTGGGGGAGAGGGTTAGGGAAGGTAATGACCTTTACTATGAAATGAAGGAGGCCGGAGTTCTGGATAAAACGGCTTTGGTCTTCGGGCAGATGAATGAGGTGCCGGGAGCCAGGGCTCGGGTGGCTTTGACCGGTTTAACCATGGCCGAGTATTTCCGGGATACGGAGGGCAAGGATTTACTTTTCTTTATGGATAATGTTTTCAGGTTCGTTCAGGCCGGTTCGGAGATTTCAGCTCTGCTGGGGCGAGTGCCGTCGGCCGTGGGTTATCAGCCAACCCTGGCCGAGGAAATGGCTCGTTTGCAGGAGAGAATTACTTCCACCAAAAAGGGTTCCATTACTTCCGTTCAGGCGGTTTATGTGCCGGCCGATGACTTCACCGATCCTTCGGCGGCCACCACTTTCGCTCACTTGGATTCCACGGTGGTTCTTTCCAGGGATTTGGCCGCTTTGGGTATCTATCCGGCCATTGATCCTTTGGAATCAACTTCCACGGCCCTGGCTGAGGATGTGGTTGGTAAGGAACACTACCGGGTAGCCTCCGAGGTTAAGAGAATTTTACAGAAGTATAAAGATTTGCAGGATATTATCGCCATTTTGGGAATTGATGAGCTTTCCGACGAGGACAAGGATGTGGTTTACCGGGCCCGAAAGATTCAAAAATTCCTTTCTCAACCTTTCCATGTGGCCGAGCAGTTTACCGGAACTCCCGGAGCCTATGTTAAGCTGGAAGACACCATTCGTTCCTTTGGGGAGATTGTGGATGGAAAACATGATGACAAGGACGAGAACGATTTCTATATGAAGGGAGCACTTTAAAATTACCATAAAGGCCCTCCACGGGCTTTTTTGCTTGCTTTTCTGTGTCTATATTGTTTTAATTTAGGCGGTAATTTTTAATTCAATTCTTTGGAGGGTCTCTAAAATGAGTAAAAAAGTCAATATTATCCAAAATTTTTTTGGCTTCTTCTTTTTGGTGTCAGTAGTCTTTGTGCTTATACTGGGTGTAGTCCTTGTTTTTCTTTCATGGATGAAACCGGAATTAGCCTTGGACTATGCTAAGGACTGGAGTTTGCCAATGCTTTTAACCTTTTTCATTTCTTGGGGTGGTCTGGAATTAACAGATTATGCCGAGATGAGGAGAAGGGCGAAAGAGGGGCAGTAAAATCAACAAAGGCCCGCGCATTTATGCGCGGGTCGTTTCTATTGGTTGCTCCATATCTTTTTGATAAAGATCTAGTATCACTTTCAAAAAATCTCTGCGCTCTTTTCAAAAAGTTGGTTCAAGTTACAAGCCGGGTAACCACACAATTTTCCACGAAACCACACGCCTAGCAATAGCCGACAGGTCGGACTTTTTGGAAAAAAGGATGCTGTTATAAGCTAGAGTTTTTTTAAAATGGTACAATTAAGATTTTATCTTGTTTTTTAATAAATATATGATTTAATACCGAAACTCTAGTATAAGATTGAGCATAAATCAGGAGAGATAAATGAAGAGAGCACTGAAAGTTGTTCTAGTAACTGTTACCGCTATTGCTTGGTTGCTGGGGGCATTGACAGCCATTCTATATTGGCTCGACCCTCGCTTGAGTGAGGGCTATGCTCAGAAATGGGTTAATCCGGTGGCTATCGGACTGGCTCTTACTCTTTTTTTGGATCTGTTGGTTGATGTTATAGACAACAGAGCTAAGCAAAAGAGGCTATAAAGAATTAAAAATGCGGTTGTCATTTCTGGCGACCGCTTTTTAACAACTTGAAAAAAGTATAAAAATTTAGTATTATACGAAAATCTTGATTCTTGGCAAAAAGAGAGTCAAGGTGAAAATTAAGTTGGAGATAGAGGAATATACTTCTTTCGGTTCAAGTTTGATTTTAGTTCGACCCCGAACTAAAGTTAGCAATGGTGTAAGGTATTGATAATTGTATATACCCTCCCGTAGTTCAAATTTTAGTTCGACTTCTGACTAAAGAAAAAATATAACTTTAAAAATAAAGTAAAAATATATCCTCCCGTAGTTCAAATTTTAGTTCGACTTCTGACTAAAAATTAGCGGTTATGGAAAGTAAAAGTAAATAAGGATAACCTCCCGTAGTTCAATGGATAGAACAAGAGACTTCTAATCTCTAGATCTAAGTTCGATTCTTAGCGGGAGGACAAAAAAAGAAAAATGCCAAACCGAGGCATTTTCTTTTTTATCCTCCCACTAAGAATCTCCGGTGCCCATACCGGGCTCTAATAGGCATTTTTCGCAAGCTCAAAAATTCATTATCGGGAGGACAAAAAAAGAAAAATGCCAAACCGAGGCATTTTCTTTTTTATCCTCCCACTAAGAATCTCCGGTGTCCATGCCGGGCTCTAATAAACATTTTTCTTTAGAGGGCCTGGTATGGTAAAATAATTTTCGATGAGCAAAAGTCAAAGACTTCTATTTTTATTATCTCTTTTTTTAATTTTTTTATCCGATTTGATTTTTTTGTTGAATGAAGAAAAAAAAGAGAGGATTGAAAAACTCTTTGAGGCCAGAGAAAAAAGGATAGCTTTTTTGAACCGAGATATGGTTTCCCTGGAGAAGGAGAGAAGCCGTTTGCTTTTTGAAAGGGATAAAATTTTAAGAGAATTGGAGGAACAAAAAAGAAAGGAAAAGGAGTTGGCCAGAAAGAAAAAACTTTTGGAGCTTTGGTCTGAAAAAGGACTTCGGCCCTATAGATTCGGCCATAGAATTTTTGATGATGAGAAATATTTGGAAATAAATATAGATCGGAATTTTGCCGATGATTTTGTCTTGGCTCCGGTGACCTCCGGCGGGAGCTACGCCTCTCTTTTGAAGAAAGTTTTTAATAATCAATGAAATTCCTTTTCCGATGAATTAAAGGAAAAAATCGTGACCCTGGCTGAAAAAGTAAATCGTTTGGATAGAAAATATTTAAGGGTCGGTATGAATTTGGTTCTGCCGGCTTCTCTAGAAGCCCTGGAATATAGTCCTTTTAAAAAGAGACTTTCCGAGGAAGAATTGGCGGAAATAGCTGAAAAGAGGAACGAGTTGGTTTCAAAGTATTGAAATGATTTTGGTAGCGCCTACGGCAATAGAATTTTTCAAAATCGAGCCTCAAAGGAGTGACATCATATTTTGGTGATAGATTTGGCTAAACAATACTTTGGAATTTATAGAGATGGGGAACTAATTCACTGGGGGCCGGTTTCCACCGGACGGAAAGATTTTGAAACACCGCCGGGATTCTATATCAGCCTTTGGCAGAAATATGATTGGTATAGCTATACCTATGATGCTCCCATGTGAAATGCCGTTAATTTCACCACCAACGGACTTTTCACCCATCAGGGAGTCTTGCCCGGTTATCCTCAATCCCACGGTTGTCCAAGAATGTTGGAGGGAGATTCCAAGTTGGTCTATGATATTTCTTTAAACGAGGTTTTTCCAATTATCGTGAAATAGTTTTTAAAAAAGGTATTTTTATTGTATTATTTAGTTATGAATAACGAAGGGATAAAAAGAAGTAGGGTTGAAAAAGCTGAAGTTTCGGAAGAGGTCAGGGATTTTCGGGAGTATCTGTCTTCTCTGTTGGATGAAAAATATCGGCGAAGGATGGAAAGAGATTTGGAGAGGTTGGAGATTCTGCATACTGAAGATATTTTAAATAAAAATAAAGAATGGGCGGAATATTATGAAAAATATCGGCGGGATGAGTCAGAGATGAGAAAAAGAATCTACGAGAGGGTGAAAAATAAAAAAGTTTTGGAAAGGTTTATTAGAATTTATACCGGAAGAGAAATAGAGCTGAAAAATTACGGAAGGGCGGATGATGTATATGAGTTTGAGCTAAGAAGCGACTTTTTAGACCCTTTGCCGAGAGGCTATTATTATAAAGGAGGTTCGGCTCGGGCAGTTTTGGAAAGGTTTTTGGGCTTGGATCCCGATGTCTATCCTCGAGATATAGATTTGGCCGTTGATCCGAAATACAGAGATTCTGATTTGGATGATCGACTGGCCAGAAAATATATGCCGGAAGACTATGCCAACGGTTATGGGGTGGAGCTTTTGGAAGATGATTATTTTGAAAGCAGAGACTTCACCATCAATGAAGTGCTCTATGACGGGCAGAAAATCACGGCCAGTAGAAGTTGCCTGTTGGATACCATAAGGTCCGTTGTTAGAATTACCGATTTTGAGAAAGGGGAAAGATATTATGATGAGGGTGATTACTATGTTAATCCGAAGTTACTGGCCAAGGCTTTGAGATTTTTGGCTCAAAGGCATTTCGGCAGATATGATTTTAGCTTTGCCGATGAGAAAGCCGTGGAGTGAATTGGCATTGATTCTTTTCATGCCGCTTTGCATTTAGATAGAGCTTTGGCTCTGGGTCAATCGGTGGCCATGAAATATGTTGAAGAATTGAAAAAAAGAGGGCAATTGCCGGAGAATATAGAAAGCGTTGATGAAGCCGTTGAGTATCTTTCTGAAGATTTATATGATTTCTTTTTTAAAAATTTAATTCCCGGCCAAGGTGAGCTGGATGAGCAGATGGATGAATGAGAGGGTGTTGAAGAGGAGTTAAGGGAGGGTAGTAGAAAGAAGATAAAGTTTTAGTTTTTAGCATAACTAACACCTAGTCTTTACAAAAAGGATGTTACACTTGTGAACACCTGTTCACAAGTGTAACATCCTTTTTTTGTTTTTGCTTTTATATATCTTAGATTTTAAGTTGAACCCGAGACTTTTCTTTTCCGTTCTTTTTAAAACAAGAGTACCGGATTGCTTCCCAAACACTTTCTTATATGATTTTCTTTGGTTAAATATAATTACTTAATTATTTGTTGACTAATACAAAAGAAAGGATTACCTTGGAAAGTGCTCGGTCGCAATGACGGCAACCGAGCACCACTTTTGCGGAAGCGAAAAGTTTTAAAATTTTAGTTCCTGAAATCGCAAAAAGTTCAGTTTCAGCTAAATGTTTTTTTAAAAGTGGTGCTCGGTCATCCCGGAATGGAATTTTACCCACGAGGAACGAGTGGTTGTAAAATTCCAATATCCGGGATCCAGAGAAAAAAACAAAGTAAAAATCTAGATCCCGGATAGCTCCCAGCACTTTTTCCTAAAAATAATAAACTGAAATTTTAATATTTTATCTTTTAGAAAACAAAAATACTAAATTTTATAAAAGTGCTGGGGCTTCCGGGATGACGGCGACCGAAGGTCGCCGTTAGGACAATCACCTTTGGTGATTGTCATCCCGGAATTTTACCGAGCACCACTTTTGAAAAAACATTTAGCTGAAACTGAACTTTTTGTGATTTCAGGAACTAAAATTTTAAGACCTTTTCATTCCTACAAAAGTGGTGCTCGGTCCAATATCCGGGATCTAGGATAATAAATTAAAATCAAGTTTTAAACAGTTGGAATTCTCGGCTTCAACTTACAATCCAGGAGAAAAAGAGATAAAAAAAACTTTTTATGCTAAAATAAGAAAATGAAAAATTCTGAGAAAAAAATGGATGAGATTATTTCCTTCGCTAAGGAGAAGGGTTTTGTTTTTCCTTCTTCGGAAATCTATGGAGGATTGGCCGGAGCCTACGACTACGGTCCGCTGGGGGTTGAACTCTTAAAAAACATCAAAGATTTTTGATGGCGAGAGAATATCTACAAAAAAAATAACTACTACGGTCTGGACTCCGCAATTTTTAAAGACCCGCGAGTTTGGGAAGCTTCCGGGCATACGGCCGGTTTTTCTGATCCCATGGCCGAGTGTAAAGATTGCAATGCTCGTATTCGAGTGGATAAGGAACTGGAAAAAATCGGCGTTAGAGCCGATGAGAAGATGAGCGAAGAGGAAATCAACAAACTTTTTTCGGAAAATAAAGATAAAATTAAATGTGCCAAGTGCGGTTCTTCCAATTTCAGCGAGGCCAAGGCTTTCAATCTTTTGGTTAAATCCAATCTGGGAGATTTTACCTCCAAAAATTCCGAGCCGGTTTATCTGCCGGGGGAGGCCTGCCAGGGTATTTATTTGAATTTTAAAAATGTGGTGGATAGCATGCACCCCAAAATTCCTTTCGGGGTGGGGCAGATAGGTAAGGCTTTCAGGAATGAAATATCTCCGAGAAATTTTTTATTTAGAACCAGAGAATTTGAACAGGCTGATACTCAATTTTTCGTAAAGCCGGAAGAGAATAAAGAAGCCTACGAGAGAATTAAAAAGGAAAGGTGGCAGTGATATTTGAATCTGGGTATTTCCGAGGAGAATTTGAAATGAAGCCAACACGATAATTTGGTTTTCTATGCCAAGGATGCTTGGGACATAGAATACAATTTTCCATCCTACGGTTTTGACGAGGTGGAGGGAATTCACGACAGAAGCGACTATGATTTAACCGTTCATCAGAAAGCCAGTGGAACCGATTTACACTTTAATGATAATGGAGAGAAATTCATCCCTTGGGTTTTGGAAACTTCCATGGGGCTGGGGCGGGTTTTTCTGGCCGTTCTGTCGGAAGCCTTTGACCTGGAAAAGTTGGAAGACGGAAGTGAAAGGAGAATTTTAAGATTTAAAAAAGAATTGGCTCCGGTTAAAATTGCCATTTTGCCTCTAATGAAAAAAGACGGTTTGGCCGAGGGGGCTATGGAAATTTTTGATATGCTGGCGGGAGATTATAATGTCATTTACAGCGATGCCGCTTCCGTGGGAAAGAGATATAGAAAACAGGATGAAATCGGAACTCCCTACTGTGTAACCTATGACTATGACTCCAAGGAGGATCAGACCGTAACCGTGCGAGAAAGGGATAGTATGGAACAGGAGAGAGTTAAAATTTCGGATTTGAAGGAGTATTTTAGGAAGAAATTTAACTAAATTATCTTAATTGTAAAAAATCTGAAAGAAAAAGAATAAAATCTTGTAATAAAGTATGAAAGTATTATAATTAAGATAAATAAAAATATGAAAAAAATAAGTGAAATATTAGTTTTAACAATTTTCCTTTTTAGCTTGACTTCTTTGGCCTCCGCTAAAACATTTGAAGTTGAAAAGGTAGTGAAAAAAGGAGCGGTTTCCAAGACCGTGGCCTGCACCATGGAGGCAAAAATGTGCCCCGATGGTTCTTTTGTAGGTAGAGTTGGTCCCAATTGTGAGTTTGCTCCTTGTCCCGACGATGTTGATTCCAAGGAGGCTACTCAAGGAATTACCGTGCCAAAAAATGATGAAACCAAAGCGACAATTTTAGAGCCATCTGTAAAACCCGGTGAAGACAGTAAAGGTTCGGGTGTGGTCAGGTATCTGGGTCCCCCAATAAAAGTGGGCGATAAAGAAGGAAAAGATAGAGTTTGTACTATGGAGTTTGATCCCGTTTGCGGAACGGTGGATACCGGTGTTAGGTGCATCACAGAACCCTGTCCAAGTTCTGTTAGAAAAACTTTTTCTAACAGATGTTTGGCTAATTTGGCCGGAGCTAAAGAGATAGAAGAGGGAGTTTGTGATAAGAAGACCTATGACTTTGGGGAAGGATTTGACGGCCGGGATGGTATTAAAAGGGGAGTTTCCGAAGGGGTGGAGGTTACTCAAGAACTCCTCTTGGAAATTAAAGAGGCTAAGAGTGAGGAAGAAAGAAGGGCTGTTTTCTATGGAGAAGATTATACAGCTGAAGTCGTTGAAGAAAATAGTAATGCTGCGGATGTCCCGGTTGTTGTGGAAGGAGATAGTAATCCAGAGTCAGAGAAAGAGGCGGCGACTTCATCGGTAGAAGAAAAAAGAAGAAGGGGGATTGAGAAAAAATCAAAAGAAATCTTTTCAAAATTTGACTATTTCAGCAATAAATTAAATGAGATTATTTCCAAGTTGGAAAAGAAAATCTCAAAGATGGAGAATTTTGAGCTGAACGATAGTTTTAAAACCGCTAAGAAATTATTAGAAAAGTCTTCGGAAAATAAAGTCTTGGCCTGGTTAGAATTTAACAGTCTGGTGAGAGTGAAGGATAGAGAAGAGGCCATGGCTAAAATTGAGAAGACGGAGGAGCTATTGGAAGAAAGCAAGAATAATTTAAAGGCTTCCTTTGATTTATTGAAAGATGTTCTTCTTTATCTTAAAAAGTAAAATGACGGAGGTTGGGAAAAGTAAAAACTAAATAAATAATATGCCTGAAAAAAAATACAAAAAATGATTTTATATTCTTTTAGTGATTTTTTTGGTCGCCCTCTTCTTTCTTTTTAGGGACTTTAACTTCGGAGCCGATGGGGAGGAAATAGAGATAGACGATAATAATACGGAGATAGTAATTGATAAAAAAGATATTGAAGAGATTCAGTCAAAATTGGATGAGCTGGATATTGATTTGGATGATGTTATTAATGAATTGGAGTTGTAAAAATATTTGGTGTAGTTTTCACTTCAAAAATCTATTTTAGTGAATAGTTATTTAGAATAAACCTCTCTTCCGGTCATTTTGAAAAAACAGCAGTTTAGATGCTGTTTTTTCTTTTTAGATAGAGTAAATTTGTAACAATTATCAAAGCCAAGAAGGCCGGCATCAGCCAAAAAATACTTTTTAAATCAAGGAATTTAATGAGAATGTAAATCAGAATAAAGAAAAGCATTTTAAATCCCATGGATACGGTATTTTTATAAAAAGCCGTCAGAAGCTGATTAACCTCTTTGCCGTGTTTAAATATGTTTGTCTCCACGGGCATGCGGACAAAGAGAGCGAAAACTCCGCTAAGAGCCACCGAAAGATAAAGATAAAATTCATTGTCTATGAAAATCCTGCCCAGCCAAATGAAAATCAGGGAGAGAGCTCCCAGGATAACCACTTTTTCTCTTTTTTCTTTTTCAATATTACCCGACAGATAGGTGAAGAACAGGGTGCTAAAAACGGCAATAACCGATACCAGAGCCACGGAATCCAGGCTTTTGTAGGCCAAGTAGATAAAGACGGGGAAGAGGATATACTCCGCTATTTCAGTTATTTTATAGAAACCCAGAGAGAGAAAATTTTTTCTGTTTCTTCGGTCTTTGAAAAATTCGGAAAATCTCAGGGGGGTCTTTTTGATTTGGTGTTTTGGTCGGTAATAGAAAAGGGGGATTAGGGAAATAAAAAGGATGGCGATGGCGACCAGAAGAAGGTGGTTTTTATCTTCGGTCAAAAAAACAATGGCCGCTCCCAAAAGAGGACCAATGGTGGTAGCGATGGTTGATAGAATATTTATGATTATATTATTGCTTTTTGAATTTTCAATTTTGCTGTTGTCTATAATTCCGTAGTAGAAGGCAACATAATAAAAACTGTCTGAAACGGCTATAAAGAAGGCCATCAAAATTAAATTAAACCAATTTTTGTCGTCCATGAAGAGATAGCTGAGATAGAACAGAATAACGGAAATGGTGCTGACAATATAGGAGAATTTTGAACCGAAATTTTCAAGGGATTTCTTTGATAGAAAGTTTAAAATAAAATCAAAAAAATGAAGGATGGCATAATAGAGAATTATATCTTCCAACTGGAAACCTATGGATAACAGGAAGATGGGAATAAAAATGGAAGGAATACTCATGGCCAAATACTGAAGAGATGAAAAGATTTCCAATATCCAAAAATTTTTATTTCTACTTTTTAATTTGCTTAAAATATTCATGGGTGGAATTATATCATGAGAGCCAATTGATTTTCCTTTTTTTCCAACATACCAGGTATGTTGGAAAATACTGGAACGAGATAATCGTTTTATTTTTTTCCTATGTTAGAATAAGACTATGTATAATTTTTATTCAAAGGAAGAAATAGCTATTTTGAGGGAGGGGGGTAAAAGACTGGAAATGATTATGAGAGATTTGGAAGATTTTGTCAGGGTCGGAACGGTGGTGGCCGATATTGATAAAAAGGCTCTGGAATTGATAAAAAGCTACGAGGCCGAGCCGGCCACCGTTGGTTATCAGCCTCGGGGAGCTTCTTTTCCTTTTCCTTCGGCTGTTTGTATTTCCATCAACGATGGTATCGCCCACGGTATCTCCACGGACAATCCTCGGGTTATTCAAAGCGGTGATGTGGTTTCGGCGGATATTGTCATTAAATATAAAGGCCTTTTTGTGGATACCTGTAGGACCTGGGGCATCGGAAGGCTTTCTCCCAAGGATCAAGAATTGATTGCGGCCGCTCGAGAAGTGACAGATAACGCCATCAAGGCGGCTTTGCCCGGCAATACGGTTAATGATATTGGAGCGGCCGCTGAGCGCACGGCCAAAGAATATGGCTTTCAAACGGTTAAGGAATTGGGAGGGCACGGAGTGGGCAGAAAAATCCACGACAAACCCTTTATCCCGTCCTTTGAGGGCTCCGGCTATAACGATTCCATTCTGGAGGGGATGGTTTTGGCCATTGAGCCTATAATAAATGAGGGCAGTTGAAAGATGAAGAATGGGGGAGATGGCTACCTCTATGTTACGGCCGATGGTAAAAAATCAGCCCAGTTTGAAGAAACCGTTTTAATTACCAAAGACGGTCCGGAAATTTTGACTAAGTTATAAGATGAAAAAGCTGCGCATCCTGCGCAGCTTTTGGTTACAGATTTTTTGCTATATAGCGCCTCAATTTAGCCTTGGTATCTTTTAATTCAGTATTCTGTTTTGCTATTTCATCAATAGTTAGAAAAAAGATAACGAAAAAAACAATCGTTAGAATGCTTAAATATCCAAGAAACATCCAGTCGTGATAAAGGACGCTAACCGCTTCCGCTATTGCCTTGGACTGCTCATTTTTAGGTCCTTCACCAAAGAATAGCTGTAAAGGGTTCAAAATAAAAAAGATTAGGACTAAAATGCTGCTGGTTGCAGAGAAAGCTCCAAGTATCGCTAAAATGTATTTCATAATAGGTATTCTCCCGCCTTTCGGCTTTTGATTAAAAAAAATCCATATAAACTTTAACATAGTAAAAATAGTTTGTAAAGGCTTTTGATAAGGATAATACTTTGCTATAATTAAAAATGTTGTAAAAAAATGAAAATGGAATTGAAAAATAAAAAAGATAATAAAAAAAATAAAAAGAAAAAGCAAAGTCCGGGAGAGAAAATTTTTTCCCAAATTACAACCGTTCTCTTGATAATCGGGGTGGTTATTTTAACCTCGTCCTATATTTCCGAAAATAAGAAAGTTGAGGAGATAAGTATTTCCGATTTGGCTCAGATGGTCAAGAAATCGGAGGTCAAGGAAATAGATGTTGAGTTAAACGATATCAAGGTTATTAAAAAGGATGGCACAAAGTTGAAGGGTAAAAAGGAAAGGGAAGGGACTTTGAGTGAGAGCTTGAAAAATCTGGGAGTGAGTGATGAGCAAATCGCCGAAGCCAATATTAAAATTCAAAATCCCTCATCCATCGGCTATTACTTTTCTCTGATTGCTCCCTATATTTTCCCCATCTTTTTAATCGGGCTTCTACTCTTTATGATGACCCGTGGACCCAAGGGCGGTGCCATGCAGGCTTTTTCCTTCGGAAATTCCCGAGCCAAGTTTATAGATCCCAACGATAAGAAAAATCGGATTACTTTTAAAGACATTGCCGGAGCCGAAGAGGCCAAAAAGGAATTGATGGAAGTGGTTGATTTTCTAAAGAATCCCAAGAAGTATTTGGATATCGGGGCCGATATTCCCAAGGGAGTTTTGATGATGGGGGCACCGGGAACCGGTAAGACTCTTTTAGCCAGAGCTGTAGCCGGAGAAGCTCGTGTACCTTTCTACTCCGTTTCCGGTTCGGAATTTGTGGAAATGTTTGTGGGGGTGGGAGCTTCTCGGGTAAGGGATTTGTTTAAGGAAGCCAAAAAGACCGCTCCATCCATAATTTTCATAGATGAGATTGACGCCATCGGTAGGGTCCGTGGCGGAGGCACTGGCGGAGGTAATGATGAAAGAGAGCAGACCCTAAATCAGATTTTGGTGGAAATGGACGGTTTTGATAACGACCAAAAGGTTATTGTTATGGGGGCCACCAACCGTCCGGAAGTTTTAGATCCGGCTTTGCTAAGGCCGGGAAGGTTTGACCGGCGAGTAACCATTGATTTGCCGGACAGAAAAGACCGAGAAAAGATTTTGGAAATCCACGGTAAGAAAAAACCCTTTGCCGAAGATGTTAATTTGAAAGTTATTGCCGAGAGAACACCGGGATTTTCCGGAGCCGATTTGTATTCTCTGATGAATGAGGCGGCCATTTTAGCGGCGGCGGAAAATCGAAAGAAGGTTTCTCAGTATGATTTGATTCGTTCCATTGAAAAGGTGATGCTGGGGCCGGAAAGGAAATCCCATGTTCTTTCGGAGCAGGAGAAAATCAGAACGGCCTACCACGAGGTGGGACATGCTCTGGTTTCTTCTTTGCAGGAAAACGCCGATCCGGTGCATAAGGTTTCCATCATTTCTCGAGGACGGGCGGCCGGTTATACCATTCACTTACCTTTTGATGATAAAAAGATGCAGACCAAAAGGGACTTCCTGGCTGACATCGCCACCACTTTGGGGGGCTATGCCGCCGAGAAAATGATTTTCGGTGATGTTACCACCGGACCATCCAATGATTTGCAGGTGGCCACTCGCACGGCTCGGGATATGGTAACAGTTTACGGTATGAGTGATAAAATCGGAGCTTTGGCTTTGGAAGACACCTATCGCGGAACCTTGGCCGGATCCGGTGATGGGGTAAAAGGGGCCAAGTATTCCGGAAAAACGGCCGAGATGATTGACGAGGAAGTCAGAAAAATTATGAATGAGCAAATGGAAGAAGCCGTTAGAATTTTGAAGGAACAGGAAGAAGCTTTGCATGGTATCTCCGAGGCTCTGGTTAAAGAGGAAACCCTGGAAAGAGATGAATTTGAAGCTCTTTTGAAAAAGTACGGAATCAGGGTCAAAAAAGAAAAGGATGATGAGGAAAGGTTTGAAAAAAGCTTTAGGGGCAAATTGGAAAATCTTAAGAAGAAGTAATAAAAAATGCCTGTTGGCATTTTTTGATTTATAAAGTATAATTAAAGGTAGTTTATAATTCTCTTTTTTGGAGGTGCTTTATGGAAGCCCTAACTATATCTTTGTTTTTTGTAACGGTTTTTGTGGTTTCCGGGGCTGTCGGGCTAACTTTCGCTTTTTTGAATGAATTCATGGGGGTCGTGGCCTTGATTTTGGGAACCGCTCACACCCTCTTTAAGACTATCAGGGATGGAAGTTTTCAAGCGGATAAGAAGTTGAACACTCTTATTCTTATCTGTGTTGTGGCCGGTTATCTTTCGGGGTGGGCCGTTGTCCACTTCAGTGGATGGATTGGTTTTTAATCAGAAAAAAACCTCGAGATTTTTCTCGAGGTTTTCTTCTTTTTTATTTCTATGCTAGAATTTGGGGATGAAAAAAGACGGTTATCAAAAAAACATAATTGTAAACATATCTTTTTCTTCGGTTATTAAAATGGCTCTTTTTGTTGTCTTGCTTTATCTCCTATTTTTTTTGAGAGATTTGGTTTTGGTTTTTTTAACGGCCATTGTTCTGGCCTCGGCCATTGAGCCCATTATCAAAAGATTGGGAAGGTTAAAAATGCCCCGGGTTTTAGCCGTAACTTTAGTCTATTTTATCTTGATTTTATTGATTTCCTGAGTTTCAATTTTGATTATTCCTTCGCTGGTTGAGCAGGCTAATAATTTTATTAAGGAATTACCGACTCAGATGGATGCTTTCAACGGCTGGCTTGATCGGAAAGTCTCTGATAACGGGGTGCTTTCGGTTGCCGTGGAGCAGATTAAAGAAAGAATCTCTCATCTTAATGGAGCCATTTCTCAAAACGGTGAAATAATCAAAACCAACCGAGGAGAACTTTTCAGCGGTCTTATTTTAAGCCTTTTCGGTGGTTTATTGAATTTTATTTTGGTTATGGTTTTCTCTTTCTATTTGGCCGTCCAGGAACACGGTATAGAAACTTTTTTGAGGATTATTACACCGGTTAAGTATACCCGCTATGCCATAAATCTTTGAAAAAGAACCCAGAAAAAGATTTCCCTTTGAATGCAGGGGCAGCTGATGTTGGGTTTGATAATAGGAACTTTGACCTATGGCGGCTTAAAAATCTTTTTCAATTTTGAACAGGCTCTTCTTTTGGCATTCATTGCCGCCATAGCCGAATTGATACCGATTGTGGGACCTTTTATATCGGCTGTTCCGGCCATCGCCATTGCTGTTATGAATGATGGTTGAACTTTGGCCGGCTGGGTGGCCTTGTTCTATTTGGGCATTCAAATGATAGAAAATCAATTTATCTACCCCATGGTTGTCAAAAAAGTAGTCGGTGTTCCATCGGTCTTGGTTATTCTGGCTTTGATTATCGGGGTTCAACTGTTTGGTTTTTTAGGGGCACTTCTGGCCATTCCGGTGGCGGCCGCTTTAATGGAGTATGTTAAAGATGTGGACAAAAGACAACTGGAAGCTCTAAGGTGCGGAGAGGAAGAAGAGGTTGACTTGTCCGGGGGAGAAAAAAAGAAGTAGAATGAAAAAAAGAAAGAATAAAATATTGATTTTTATTGAAAAAAATATTTTAAAAATTGTTTATTTTTTTATCCTTCTCTTTGTTTTTTATTTGATATTTATTTTATACAGGTTGCAAATTATTCAGGGGGAGAGTTATAACGAAGAGGTTTTGGCTCGGGCCAATCGAGTTCAAAATGCGGAAATTCAGAGGAGAGGCAGTATCTTTTTTCAAAACAATAATGGAGAAAAAGTGGCCGTGGCCATCCAAGACTATGCTTACACGGTGGCCATAAACCCGAAGAATATAAAAAACCCTTTAAAATTATATGATGGAATTAAAGATATCTTAAAAATAGATAAAAAGTCTTTTTTAAAAAAAGCTACTAAAAAAGATGACCCCTATGAAGAAATTGCCCTACGAGTTTCTGAAGATAAGATAAAAAAATTAAAAGAAAGAAACCTTCCTTTGATTTACAAAAAAATCAGCTTAAGAAAATATCCCTTCAACGAACTATCTTCAAAGATTATCGGTTTTTTAAATTTTGAGGGACGGGGAGTTTATGGTTTGGAAAGATACTATGATAATATTTTATCAAGATCGGGAGAGAAAGGAGAGGAGAAAATTTTAAATCTTTTTTTTGATTCGGACAAGAAAAGCCTTTTCAGGAAAAAGTTAATATCCAAGGAGGGTGATTTATTAACTTCCATTGATATTGGTCTTAGTGGAAGAGCAGAGAAGGTTGTAAAAGAGATTAATAAAAAGTACCACTCAAAATACACAGGGATTATTATTCTTAAACCGGCTACGGGGGAGATTTTGGCCATGACCGATTCGGAAAGTTTTGACTTGAATAAAGAGAAAAAAGATTATCGTAATCAATTGGTGGAGTATCGCTTTGAGGTTGGTTCAATTTTTAAACCTTTGGTGGTGGCCATTGGTCTGCAATCGAAAAAAATTAATCAAAATTTTTCCTATAACGATAGGGGCTGTGTGCAAATAAATAATCAAAGAATATGTAATTATGACAAAAAGGGCCGCGGTCCCAACACTAATTTAGAGAAGATTATTTCCGAATCTCTAAATACGGGAATGATAGAAATAGAAAAGAGGATTGGGCATCGTTTATTTTTAGAATATCTTTTAAAGCTAAGACTCTCGGAGGAGACGGGGATAGATTTGCCCGGTGAAATATCACCAAGTCTTTCAAATTTAAATGAGATTAATGATGTGGACTATGCTACGGCCACCTTTGGTCAGGGCATTTCTTTTACCCCCATTGCCATAACCAGGGCCCTGTCGGCCATAGCCAATGATGGTTATATTGTAAAACCCCATATAGTTAAAAAAGTTGAATATGGCGGATTAATTCCCGATAGTGATTTTCAGATAGAGAGAGAGAGGGTTTTCTCGCCCCATACCGTTAAGGTTATTAAAGACTTGATGATAAAAAGAGCAGATAAATATGCTTATGGCAAAGATTATTATAACAAGAATTTTGCCGTGGCCTCCAAAACGGGAACGGCCCAAATCGCTTCTTCCAAAGGGGGGTATCTTGAGGGGAAAAATATTCACACCTATTTTGGATTCTTTCCGGCCCGAGCTGCCGCTGAAGAGAGATATGCCATTTTTCTCTACACGGTAGAGCCTCAGGGGGTGAAATATTCTTCTCAAACGTTGACCGAGCCTTTTTATAAAATTGTTAATTTTATGATTCCTTATTTCGATATTCAGCCGGACAGACCACGAATTAAAATCTAGGGGGGAACTATAAACAACTTTTTAATTATGTTAACGACATAAACCCCACCTGCTATACCTTAACCAAGTGAAAATTTTTTCGCTTGCCATTATCAAGCATTAAGGAAAATGTTTATGTCTAATAATAATTCAAAAAAATATACATAGGTATGG
>JALVSO010000006.1 GCA_027024305.1 Candidatus Parcubacteria bacterium
AATGAAAACTAGGGGAACAACTCGGTAAGCGATGTAGGTGTGCAGTCCCAGACCGGTTAGTAAGCCGGCTAAAAACAAATTAAATTCTTTGCCGGTAAATATCGATTTTAGAAAGGCAGTTTTGTTTTTAAGTTTTAAAGATGTGTTATTAAACTCTTTTTGTTTTTTGAAGTTGGGAACTACTTTAAAGAAAAAATAAAATGACCAGACCAATAAAAACGGCACCATTATAGCTCGAAAAGCAATTCGGGAAAAATTGAGGTGATAGAAAGAAGTAGCTAAAGCAAAAATAGCCAATAAGACTGTCGTGTGATATAACTTTAATTTTCTCAAGAGTAAATAAAAACCTACAATAGTTAAAATGCCAAATAAAGCACCGGGGAAACGCAAGGCGAAGTTATTGACATCAAAGATTTTAAAAGATAGAGCCAGGGTATTTATATACAAACCTTCTCGACCATAATTTTCCGGGTAAAATATTTTGTAATCATTATTTTTTGAAGCTTGTAAGGCGTCCAGGGCATTGTAAGCTTCGTCATACCAAACTCCCGGAGGGGTTTCATTTAAATGCCAAAGGCGCAAAAAAGACGCCAAGGTAATAATGATAACAAATAAAAAAATAGTCGTTTTTCGTTTCGATATTAAAATTTTCTTTTCTTTTATTTCTGTTTCAGACATAATAATAAGTTAAAGTTTGACCAGATCGGATATGTTATTAATATTTATCCACATTTCCATTATAGATTTTTTATTTGGAATTGTAAACAAGGTGTGTTATAATGAGTTTGTTTAAAGATAAAAAATAAAATTAAAATAAAAAATGAATACAAATCAGGGGGGTTCCGGTCAGGGACAAATTATATCAGGTAAAAATAGGCTTACGGTTGTTTCAAAGGATGAGCCGGATAGTGGATATTTCAATGGAGACAATAAACAGTCCGTGGTAGATGACTATTTTGGTAATAGAGGGATAGTGGTAGATGGTCAAGTGGAAGAGCGAGGTTCTTCCGCAGTTGATTCGGGATTGGTGGATGGGAGTGTTGTGCACAGGGGGCCAAATGTGAGTGAGGAAGGAGAGTTTAGAGATGAAACGAGAAGGAGCGATGTTTCTGATAGTCTTGTGATGGATGAGAATTTGAGGAATGGGCTTATTGGTGGTGAGATTGGCGATAATGATAAGGAGATTGTTGATGGTGAGGCGACTAAAGGCTGGCAATCAACTTTAACTGAGGAAGAAATTAGAGAAGGTTTTGAGGATTATTTTAATAGTGAAGGTGGTAATGGTGGCAGGTATGATGATGAATATAATTATGAGAGTGGTTTATCGGGAAATGGTGTTGAGAGTGAGGGGTATAGGGATGATAAATATGATGTACGGCTTGACAAAAACAATAATGTAGGTTATGATACGGTTTTAGATACAATGGCAATAGGTGGGGATATGGATAGTGGTGATAATGAAAATGGAGAAAGATTAAGTGGTGGTTCTGATGAGAGACCTGTTGCTAAAGAGTCAATTAAAACCATGGATACATTATTAAGAAAAAATGGAGAAGAGAGTTTACCGGAAAGTGGTGAAGTTAATTCTCCGGAAGATAGTCTGCAAAATTCACAGGAAATAGCTAAATTAGAAGCTAAGAAAAAAGCATTGCTTGGCAGAGTTGAAAAAGCCAAGTTGATTTTGGATAAGTTATTGGCCGATAAGGAAGAGTTGGTAAAAAAGACACAATTTTTGGGTGTAGGCGAAGAATCAGCGAGTAGTTTAGCTGAGGAGATTGAGGTCAAAAAAGCTGAGGTAGATAATTTGCAAAAACAAATTTCAGAAGTTGACCAACAGTTAGAAGTAATAAGTCACACAGAAAAGCAAGCTGGTGTGACTGAGGATGAAAAATCAACTGAAAAAAAAGAAGTGATTAAAGGAGGTGGTGAGATGACGGAAAAAAGTGAAGAAGGAATAAGGTTGAATGGTAATTTAGAAGAGGGATTATCAAATAGTACGATAGAGAATGATTTGGTAGATGAAGTGATTGATGACAGTATGGATGACAGTGTTGAAGTGTTACCTGATGGTAGTCTTGTTGGTGTGATTAAAGAGGGTCGAACCGTGCTGGATGTGATTGAAGAATTAATTTTAAGATTAAATGGGGATGGTGATCGAGGGGAAGCGGAAAGTATGGGTATGATAGCTTTTGGGAATTTTAGATTAAAGTTTTTGAATATGAGTGTGGACAAGGGGATGACTAAGGGGGAAGCTCTTTCTTCTTGGAAAAATTTGTTAACCACTTTAAGACCGGGGGATAAAATTGTGATTGGTTTGTCTGACCAAGGGGTGGAGCTGGATATTCCGGTAATTAGTAATCATATAATAAGTACA
>JALVSO010000007.1 GCA_027024305.1 Candidatus Parcubacteria bacterium
AAAACAAAAACAACAAAAAACTCCATCGTCCATTTGTCATGGTCATTAAAAAAAAAAAAAAAAAACGCACAGCTAACCAAGCCTGTGCGCTGAGCGACAGGGACCAACCTGTCGCTCAAAAGATTAAGTTTTACTTAAATCCCCCATACTGCTTCCTGCAGTCTTCTTCGCCATCCTTGGCGATTTTATCGGTTAGGTACTCACTCCTCATGAACCCGGTTTTTATGCGGAGCCATTTGGGTGTCTCCCTCACCGTTTTTATCACTCGCGATAAACAGCGAGCGAAGGGGTCTTGGCTCAGAATTGCCTCCTCCCTCACCCTCAACTCCTCATCCCTTTTCCTTAACTCCTCCTCTTTTTTTTGGAGAGCGGTAAATCTCTCCTCGAAAAAGCTGGAGTTTTTGTTAAGGACCGCCGCCACTCCGGCATGACCACCGGAGTGACTGGAGTGGCTTGAGTGACCGCCACCCCCGCCACCCTTGGCGTGAGCCTCTGAAATACCCATCGCCAAAAGTAAAAGAAAAATGCAAAAGAGTCCGGCTAAGCCGGAAATATTCCGGCCAATTAATCCAAGAGCCCCTCTCCTGTATGCCCACCTCTCGGAGAGGTATTCGGAAACTGTCATTACAGCCAGCGAAACAAAAAGCCATATGATTATAGCGATTAAGGTTTCCATTTGGAAATCCTCCACCCTCTACCCTCGGGAATGGGCCGAGCCGAGCTCGGACAAATTTTAAAGAACTTTCTGGATTTATCATAACAAAAAAAAAAGTCAAGTGATGATGGTTTTCTTTTAAAGAAGCTTCTAAAAATAAAAATTTTTGCGTGCCAGCGCAAAAAATTATCCACAACAAAAAAAAATTATTTGCCAAAATTTATTTGTCATCCCGGAACTGACCGAGCACCACTTTTGTTGGAATAAAAAGGTTTTAAACCTTTTGTTCGTGAAACTGCGAAAAGTTAAGTTTTAGTTAAATATTTTTTCAAAAGTGGTGCTTGGTCAGGTATCCGGGATCTAGAATAAAAGAAAAAGCAAAACCTGGATTCCGGGTCTGTAAATTTTTCCATCGCTCGTCCCTCGCGAGAAAAATTTCAGCCCGGAATGATAAAAGGTTGGGCTTCTATACAAAAAATAAAATCTTTCATATTTGACTACTTTATATTTGATTATAAAATAGTCTTGACTTTTTTATAGTTACCTATAAAATAGTCATATATGTACAGAAAACAAATAGAAAATATTAAAAAAGACCTTCAAAAAAAATTGTTTTTATTGTGGGCCCTCGGCAAGTGGGAAAAACATGATTAGCCAAAGAAATCTCAAAAGAATACAAAAACCCTTTATACCTGAACTATGATAACTTAAAACACAGAGAAATTATCAAAGAACAGCTTTGAACCGTAGATGTAGATCTGATTATTTTTGATGAGATACACAAAATGCCGGAATGAAAAAATTATATAAAAGGTGTCTTTGATAGTGAGAATGATAAAATAAAAATTCTTGTAACCGGGTCTGCAAAACTTAATGCTCACAGACGATCTGGAGATTCCCTGGCTGGCAGGTTTTACACTCACCGCTTGATGCCTTTTTCTCTTTCAGAATTAAAGGAAAGTAACTTGTCTGGCGAAATGAATTTGCTTTTGAGGCGCAGTGGTTTCCCGGAACCTCTTCTTGCCGAGAATGACTTAGAGGCTGAAAGATGACGAAAGAATTATGTGGATAGTCTTTTAAGAAAAGATATTCTCGATTTTTCTGATATTGATAATTGACTGGCCATGGAACAGGTTTTTGAAATTTTAAAAACCAAAGTCGGATCACCTCTCTCCTATAACAATATCGCCAGAGATATTGGTATATCTCCAATGACCGTAAAAAGATATGTTGAGATTTTTGAGGCCCTTTATCTTATTTTCATTATCAGGCCCCATTCAACAAAAATTTCACGTAGTCTTTCAAAAGCTCCTAAAATATATTTTTTTGATTACGCTCTTGTTACAGACCCAGGGGGCAGGTTGGAAAATTTTGTCGGATTATCGCTTTTAAAGTCACTCTATCTTAAAGAAGACTCAGAAGGAGTGGAGAAAAAATTAACTTATCTGAGAACCAAGGAAGGGAAAGAAGTTGATTTTGCTATTATAACTTGGTTTCTAACTTTTAACCGAACACTTACTCACAAGTTTATCAAAAACCTCATAAGGTGTAAACCAATCTAAACTTTTTCTGGGTCTACTGTTTAGCAAATCTTGAACTCTTTTAATTT
>JALVSO010000008.1 GCA_027024305.1 Candidatus Parcubacteria bacterium
ACAAATAATTGCGATTTTTAATTTTTGTAGTTTTGTTAGCATATTTATTTATATAACAATATTAACTTTATTAATCAAGCTATTCACGACACTAAATACAACAACCTGAACTAAGCCCTATAACAATCCCGTTTCTTTCATTTCTATGTAGACATCATTTTCTTTTAGGGTGGGGCCACCGATTTCGGCGATTTCTTCATAGGAATAACCACTGTTTTTCAAGGGAGTAATAATCCCTTTTTTAATATGCGGAACATAAACCAACATCACTTCTCCCTCTCCGCTAAAAACCCACTCATTAGCCGTTGCTCCTAAAATAAAAACTTGTCCTTTCTTTAAACTCTTATTTACTACTCCATTTGTTAATTCTATTTTTCCCGCCGTAACCAGAACAATAAAAAACCTATCTGTGAAAGTTTCCAACATTCGCCAACCATTTTTCAGAACAATTTTATCCAAAGCAAAATTCTCCGTTGCTACCAAACATAAATGCTTAGAATTAACCGGAGTATCTTTTTCCGTTCGGTAAAGTTTAGCTTTTGACTTAATTGGTTTTGGTTCTACAGCATAAGGATAAATGGAAGCAAAAAAATCTTCAATCTGTAGTGGTCTATTAGGATCATTTCTTCCCCAATCTCCACCACGAATTGTTAGGTTACTGTTTTTTTGTGGCTCTAAAATTGTCCCCTTCAACAAAGCATGCACCATTCCGGAGTGAATCAAATAAGTTTCTCCCGCTTTAAATTTTACATAATTAAAATACTTTGCCACCTGCTCCACTTTGTTAGCCACTTTTAGCAACTGAGCCATTTCCGTCCGCCCTTCTTTCGTTTGTAGAGCTTTCTCACCTTCCTTGGTTAAACCATACAACATTTCCCCGTCAGACAAAGTGTACCAGGCCTCAGTTTTATTTTTATAATGAGTTTGAATGGATAAATATTTTTGCGCCGACAAAACCTTTAACAATAACGGGAAAGTCCCTTTGGGACCAACAGTTTTTCCAAAAACAGATTCTTCATTGTGAATTTCATCGACTAATAAATTTCCATTGGTAAATTTACTCAAACCGGACGAATGAGTTGAAACTAAAAAAATCTCTCCGATATTCTTGCCGGAAAATTGTTTCGGGTCGCCATTTACAAATTTTATGGTTTCTTCTGTGTTTCCCCAAACCACATCTTGATAAATGACCGGATTATTAAAATCAATTTCTGTTATGTCTTTCATTGATTTAGATTATTAGATAACAATTCCTACGAAACTACAAATCAGCTACAAATATACAAATTCACAAATTACTCTATTTCATACATTTGTATATTTGTAGCTGATTTGTATTTTCGTAGGAGCCGTAAATTTATAACTAATACATAAATTCATATTAATTTTAGGCCTACCCTTTACAACCCAACTTCCCCGATAGCCTCCACTTCTTTCAACGCCTCCCCAAAAGCCATCACCGCCTCCCTGGCAACGCTCTCTTCCAATTTATAATTAGCATCGTTTATAATGTTTTCCGCAACCTGATTGGCCTCCTTCACCTGTTCCGGATTAGAAATCTGATAGCCGATCATTAATCTTAATTGTTCAGCCAAACTATCTCCGGGATAACCAATTGTTTTAAAGGCATCAAACACAATATTCCTTGCTTCCACCACTGCTGTCTTGTATCTTTCGGTCTTTTGTCGCTGAAAAATTTCCACTACATCTTTCCACCTTTTATTCATTATCCCTCTGATTTTTGGCATCGTTCGTCCAAATTGAAAATCCCACCAGTAATGTTTTTTGATAATTAAGTTATATAACAAAATAAGAATATTCAACAAAAGAACAATTAAATACACACCAATAATAAATCTAAGCCCTCTAAAAGTGGCATATTGTTCCAGAAATTGATTGGGAATTTTGATGATATCTAATAGATCCATGTTTTAGAATTTAGAATTTAGAATTTAGAATTTAGAAGTTGGAAGTTGGAGGTTGGAAGTTGAGGATTAAATAGTAAATAATTTTAATTTGTAATTTTTAAATTTTAACTCAAAATTTAAAAATTACAAATTAAAATCCATACTTCCCTTCTATCTTACTCTAAAATAATACATATGTAAAGAATTTGATGCAACAAATCGGTATTTTTGTCAACATTGACCCTTTGTTGTTTTACTGCTATAGTATAC
>JALVSO010000009.1 GCA_027024305.1 Candidatus Parcubacteria bacterium
AGATAATTGATGTTGTATACTTATTAAGATTTGGGATATTATTTTCCACAAGTAAGGCTTGCGGAACAAAATTTATTTTACAAGTCTTGCTTGTGTGAAAAATATTTAAATTCGTTTTATTTATAATTCACTAAAAATAAAATATAATGAAAATTGTTTTAACAGGCGGTGGTACCGGTGGTCACCTTTTTCCTTTAGTGGCCGTATCTAATTTTCTGAGAAATAAATATTCTAATGACAAAATAAATTTTGTTTTTTATGGTCCTCGGGGAGAAATGGAGAGAAAAATAATGCAAGAGAACAATATCAAGCAAAGACATATCAGCAGTGGTAAATTGCGACGCTATTTCTCTTTCCGCTATTTGGTTGATGCCATTAAATTACCTTTTGGTTTCTTGCAATCAATGTTTTGGCTATTGATTGATATGCCGGATGTTGTTTTTGCCAAGGGAGGTTATGCCTCAGTACCGGTGGTTTTAGTTGCTTGGATTTATCGTATTCCGGTTTTAATTCACGAATCAGATGCTCAACCCGGAATGGCTAATCAGTTTATAGCTAATTTTGCTAGAAGGGTAGCTATTTCTTTTGAGAGAGCTAAAATTCATTTACCGGCCAGTAAGGTTGTGTTTACAGGAACGCCGGTTTCTGATAGGGTTTTGAATGGTAGCCCGGAAGAGGCCAGAAAAATTTTAGGAATGAAAAAGATTGCTAAGCCGGTGGTTTTAATACTGGGAGGTTCTCAGGGGGCCAGGTTTATAAATCGCCAAATCTTGAAAATGTTAAAACCACTCCTAGCTGAATTTCAGGTTATCCATCAAACCGGTCAAAACAACTACAAAGGAGTGGTTGCTGAAGCTCAACGACAAGGATTTAAAATTGGAGCTAGTGATTATTATCCGATTGCTTTTATAAATGAAGAGATAAAACATTTTTTTGCTTTGGCGAGTGTGGTAATTTCTCGAGCCGGTTCCACCAGTATCTCGGAAATTGCCGCTAACGCCAAGCCGGCTATCTTAGTTCCCATAACTCATAGCGCTAACGATCATCAACGCTTAAACGCCTTTGAAGTGGCTCGTTTGGGTGGAGCAATAGTTTTGGAAGAAAATAATTTTAAGACCAGTCTTATTATGCTTCGATTGCGACAGTTGACTCAAGAAGGAGAAATCCGTGACCGAATTATCCAAGGCATCAAAAAATTCTATCAGCCCCAAGCCACCGAACTCATCGCCAATGAATTAATCAATTTGGCGGAAGAGTAACAACAACTTGTTTGGTTTGGTGAAGTAGGGTAGTACAAAAAAGAAAAAGTAAGTTACAATGAGGAAAGGGCGAGAAACTAATGGTAGATTAAAAGTAAACGCGCAAAGAAAGCTATAAATTTATAAATCAATACTATTTAAATTTTTGCCACTGAAGAAGTAAATTTTTTTATTGGCTTCGTCGATAAACATATTGTTTGTTTTAGAGATATTTTCGTTCTGATACTCTTTTGTCACTTTATCCGTTTCTTTGTTGACTTGTAAAATTTTGCCGGCACCCTTATCCAGAATATAATAATTATTCAGATTGGTTTTGGTGTAGATAGCTTGCAAATCTTCTGTTGACAGAGTGGTTGTTTTGGCCAGTTTATTTTTGAAATAAGTTTCTATTTTGCCATTTCGATAGGCTAGACGAATTGTATCGTCAACAGCCATTGCCACCGGATTTTTTTCTGCGGGCAGTGGTGTTTTAAGCCAGATTTTTTGTTTGCCAAAACCACCCGTATCCCTTGGATAGCGATAAATTTGTTTGGAGTGCTTATCTAGTAGATAAAGATAATCCAAATAGGTTCCTTGATCTATTAAGTCTAATTGATCCGGTAGAGAAATTTTATTTTTATAAAATTTGTGCGTAACGGGACTGTAAGATAAAACCTGTGAGTCAGAAGAAAGAAAAAACAAATTTAAATCACTCATATAAGTAATCGATTTGATGTCATCAAGTTTAATGTTGGTCGGAATATTTACGGTAGTTGTTTTTCTGTCTTTCAGAGAAATTTCATAAAGCCGGCCCATTTTACCGTAAGATAAAATTACATCACTGTTACCGGAAATTAAATTAATCTCTTCGGGTAAAGTTATTATTGTTTTATTTGGATTTAAATTTTGTATCCGAGATGTTTTTTGCTCAATAGGCG
>JALVSO010000010.1 GCA_027024305.1 Candidatus Parcubacteria bacterium
CCCTATTTTGGAAACAACTGTGTTTATAGGTTGTAAAAATATAGAAGCACCCTCACTCAGATTATTTATTGTCTTTTCACCTATAGATTCAGTAGGTAGGTTTATATCCTTATTCCTAAATCCAAGAGATATTTCATCAATTAATTCATTAGTAGGACTTTTACCAGACTCTAGGATAAGTAGTGCTTCATCTATCTTACGTAATATTTCTTTTCTTCTCTCTATTTTACCTAAGATACTTTTCTTAACTGTGAAATATTTCTTTATAATATTTTTTATCTTCTTAATAGAGTTAGCTGCATTTGTTAGATAATCCAAAGAATCAAGGTCCTTGGAATCAAATTCTTTGGCTAAATATTTTTCATGTAAGTCTAAGACATCTTTATCATTAATCTCCTTAGCCCTCTTTAACATTTGATCTATCTCGTCTTCAGTTAATCTGTTAGGAAAGTCGAGGGTCTTACCTAGAATACCATCTATATAGAATTGCTTCTTATACATTTTAATAGTCTTTAGATAGATTTTCTTAGCGATATTCTTTTTTGAAAGAAAATAAGAAAAGATATATCGTCTATTCGGTCATCTTTGATTTTTCTCCGACTTTTCAAAAGAAGATGAAAAAGAAGTATGGAGAGGGAGAATATTTTTCTCTGGCTCATTTTGCTAAAAAACATAATTTAGGCAGAATTAAAAAATCGGAAATTAGAAAAAATATTAAAAAAATTCGCCGGGCCGTTTATCCGGATTTAAAAAAATTTCCCAATGTCGGGTCTACTTTTAAAAATACAGAAGTAACCAAGGAGCAGTTGAAAGAAATTTTAAAAAAAAATCCCGATATGCCTCATTGAGAATTGGGAAATGGAAAAACAAAAATCCCCACGGCCTATATTTTTGATAAAGTTTTAAAACTAAACGGAAAGGTTTTCGGACATATTAAAATAGATAAAAAACGACCGCTCTTTTTTACCAACCTGGGCGGAGCCACCGGCAGGGAATTTTATAACCTTTGTCAAAAGATTAAAAGAATGGCTAAGAGAGAGTTGGGTGTGGAGATTGAGGAGGAAGTAATTTTTGTGAAGTAGTTTTCTTAGTTTGCTCTTACCGGTTAATAAATATATAATGATTTCATATGAAAAAATTAAATAAAAAAAAGATTTTAAAATTTGTTAGGGAAAACAAGGTTAAGGTGGCTTTGGGTGGTCTGGGCGGATTACTTATTTTGTTTTTGGTAGTTGTTGGGTTGCTGACAATTTTTGTTAAACCTCAGCCTCAGGGAGTAGCTTATTTGAGAGAAAACGGCATGGAAGAAGAAATGATGGACTATGATTCCCTTGCTCCGATGGCGGTTTCAAAAGCCTCCCGAGGGTCATCTTTTAGAACAATGCCGATTCCGGTGGAAGAATTTGGTGAAGGAAAATATCGATCGACCGAAGAAAGAAAGCTGATTAAAAACGGTAATCTATCTTTGATAGTGAAGAATGTTGATGAATTTCAGAGAAAAGCCAAGAATATTGTGGAAAGCCGGGGTGGTTTTATCGCCAAAGAGAATTTTTCAGAGAATAAAAAAATAAGTCGCTATGACCGGGGCAGGCGAGTTGACCTGGCAACTTCTTCCAAGAGTGGTTATATGGAAGTGAAAGTCCCCAATAAAAATTTTGACGAGACTTTTTATTCCCTAAAAGAAATTTCTTTAAAGGTTAATAATGAATCGGTTTCAGTTAGGGATGTAACCGAGCAATATGCCGATTTAAAAACCCAATTGAAAAACAAAAAGGCGGAAGTGGAGCAGTATAGAAAGATTTTGGCCAAGGCCGAAAAAATAGAGGA
Source organism: Candidatus Parcubacteria bacterium (assembly GCA_027024305.1). GTDB lineage: Bacteria > Patescibacteriota > Minisyncoccia > Phycocordibacterales. Next base: position 1,828 of record JALVSO010000010.1, read on the forward strand.
TATTTTAAAAGTTACTCAATACCTTAACACCGCCCAAACTCAATTTGAAAGATTACAGGGCAGGATGAATCTTCTTTCAAATCAGATAGCCCTATCTACCATAAGAATAAATATTGTCTCCGAGGAATCGGTTAAGGTTTTCGGAGTAACCTGGTCGCCTTTGGCGGAAATTAAAAAAGATTTTGCCATTATGTTAAATGATTTAAAGGATTTCAGTAATGATGTCATAGCCTTTGTCTTTAAGTTACCAATATATATTTTATATATTGGAGGATTTATTTTAGTTTTGAGGATAATCTGGAAATTGTTTTTAAAATTAAAAAGTAGGGTTTGGGAAAAGAAAAAGAAAAAATAGACAGTAGATAAAAATTATTTGTTGCATTAAAAAAACGGACAGGGTTCGTTTTTTGGTGGCCGCCGGAGGCGGCCACCAATCATCGAACGGCGGCCTCCGACCAAAGCGACAGCCCCCTTCGAAAGACTGTCGCTTTTCAAGAAATATCACACAATTGCTTATATGAGCAATTGTGTGATATCAGTTGCCGGGGTTTCAATTAAAATTTTGGAATACATCTTTTTATTTTTTTTGTTATACTATAGGTTAAGGTAAAAAATATGGCCCCTAATTTTAATGAAAAAGTAATATCAAGTCCCTCCCGGGAGAAAGAGTTTTTTCGGGACGTTGTGGAGAAAAAGTCCCGGGCGGAGTACGGTACTTCCTTTGAAGAGCTTCCCAGGGAAAGACAGGAGGAGGCGGTAAAAAAGGCGGTGGAGGAGCATAAAGAAGTGGCCCCGGCCTTCAGCTCCGAAGACTTTTTGGAAAAGCAAAGAGAGGCGGAGAAAATTGTTCTGGCTCTTGATCCGGAAGAGGATGATGAGAAAATGGAAGAGCTTTTGGGTTTGGTTCAAGAAAAAGGAATTCTAAATACCATCAATGCCATTGAAAAAACTGAAACGTTCCATATTCTGGATGATTTCCACCGGCTCCTGGTGCAATATATAAAAGCCGGCCAACCTTCCGATGTGCGGGAGTCATCGCCTCTTTATCCAGGCTTACATATGACTCTTTTTGAGGTTCTTCTGCCGGAGGATTCTTCCAAGGAGGATAGGGAAAAGAATTTGGAACTCCTTCTTTCTTCCATGGAGCAGTTCTATGCCGGTATGTTTTCGGTGGCTGAGAGCGGTGGGAAGAAGCAAAATTATTTTTCCATTGAGATTGCTTATCCCCAGGGCAGAAACGAGGTCGTTTTCTTTTCGGCCGTGCCCGATGAAAAGAAAAATATTTTTAAAAATCAGGTTCTGGCTATTTTCCCCAACGCCTCCATCAAAGAAAATACCAATGACTATAATATCTTTAATAAAAAGGAGTACGTGGCCTATTCGGAAGCCTTCCTTACAAAATCCTTTGCCTTGCCCATCAAAACCTACAAGGATTTAAACTATGATCCTTTAAATATCATCCTTCAATCATTTTCCAATTTGGATAAAGAGGAGGGAGCGGCCATTCAAATTATGCTGTCACCGGATAATAGAGATACCAACGCCGAATTGGTGAAAATTTTAGATAAGTTGGCCAAGGGTGATGATATTGACAGCACTTTAAAAGTTAAAAGAAACCTTGTTTCAAAGTTTTTAAGTGTTATAGATGAAACTATTTTATCTTCCAAGAGTGATAAGGAAAAAGAACAGACTAAGGATTCTGAGAAACGTTCTTTGATTATGGAAGAGGTAAAAAAGAAAAACAGCTCTCGTTTTTATAGGGCCAATATCCGTCTAATCACTTCCGGCAATGATAATTATCATGCCGGAGCCATTCTTTCGGAATTGGAATCGGCTTTTCACCAATTTGAAGACCCTTTGGGCAACGGCTTTGACTTTAAAAAGTTTGAGGGTTCGGCTTTGAGAAAAAAAGTCAGGGATTATACTTTCAGGGTTTTTGATAGAAAAAACTTTTCTTATTTTAATACCACGGAGCTAACCACCATTTTCCATTTTCCGGAAGTTTCTTTGAAGGCCGGAGATATTCTTTCCACTTCTTCCTTTACTTCGGCGGGGGTTTCCAAGAAATTGGCTATGGAATCGGAAGCCTTATCACAAAAACCGGCAAGGACTTTTGCCCCCATTCCCGCCCCGTCCACAACCAAAGATGAGGTTAATGATTCTTTGGCTATGGAGACCCGGGAAGAAAAAGTGAAGCTGGCAGAAGAGAAAACTTTTCCGTCCTACACTCTTCAAAAACCGGACGATAGTTGAACCAAAAATGTGGACCTTAATGAATATATAAGCAAAGATTCCGATTTTTTCGCTATTCAGGATAATGGTGTTTCCGAGTCTGAAAAAGCGGTTGAGGCGAGCCATCAGGAAAAAAAAGAAACCTTTAATCCCTCCGAGGAGCCAAAAGTTGAGGATGAGAGGGAACGACTAATTCGGCAAAGAAGGGCCTTGGAAATGAAGGCCAAGCAAAGAGAGGAGAGGTTGAGTTCCAATGATGAGAGAACCCCATCGAGCAAAAAAACTGTAGCCGGTTATGCCGGAGGCGGATTGACGGCAAAAAACACACCGCCTGAGAAGAAAGTTGAAGAAAAGGTTGAAAAGATGGCTGAGAAAAAGAAGGAGGGAAGCTCTTCTCCAAAAAGTTCCCAAGAAAACCTTGGTGATGCTTCTTTCGCCAATGAAAAACCGATTTTGCTTGGCTATAACCTTCACCAAGGCATCAAAACCGATATCTATATGAAACCGGTGGATAGAATGAGGCATATGTATGTTATCGGTAAGTCCGGGGTGGGAAAGACCAGTCTTTTAAAAAATATGATTATTCAGGATATTCAAAACGGAGATGGTTGTTGTTTCATTGATCCCCATGGTTCCGATATTGAAGATATTTTAGAGCAAATACCACCGGAGAGATTTGATGATGTTATTTATTTTGACCCTACCAATACGGAAAGACCCATGGGGATGAACATGCTGGAGTACGACCCTCGCTATCCGGAACAAAAGTCTTTTGTGGTGGATGAGCTTTTTGGAATTTTTAAAAAATTATATTCGGGCACTCCGGAATCCATGGGGCCGGCCTTTGAGCAGTATTTTAGAAATGCCACTCTTTTGGTTTTGGATCACCCTCAATCGGGAAGTACCATGGTGGAGATTTCTCGAGTTCTTTCCGATGAGAATTTCCGAAATTTAAAGCTGAAATATTGTAAAAATATGATTGTGAAGCAGTTCTGGGAGAAAATCGCCACCCAGGCCGGAGGAGAAGCCGAGTTGGCCAATATTGTTCCCTACATTACCAATAAATTTGATGTCTTTTTGGCCAATGACTTTATGCGACCGATTATTGCTCAGGAGAAATCAGCCTTTAATTTCAGGGAGGTGATGGATAGTAAAAAAATTCTTCTGGTTAACCTGTCCAAGGGTAAGTTGGGGGAGATGAATTCCAACCTAATCGGTTTGATTTTGGTGGGAAAGATTTTAATGGCCGCTTTGTCCCGGGTAGATTCTTTGGATAAGAATTTACCACCTTTCTACCTTTACATTGATGAGTTTCAGAATGTGACCACTGATTCTATTTCCCAGATTTTGTCGGAAGCTAGAAAGTACAAGCTTTCTTTGAATATCGCCCACCAGTATATCAAGCAGATTGATGAGGGTATTAGGGATGCTGTTTTCGGTAATGTCGGTTCCATGGCAGCTTTCAGAGTTGGTCCCGAGGATGCTGAATTTTTGGAGAAACAATTTGCTCCAACTTTTACGGCCAATGATATTTTGAATCTGGATAACTATAATGCTTACATTAAAATGCTGGTGGATGGTCAGCCCCAAAAGCCCTTTAATATTCACACCTATCCACCAAAACCGGGTAATCCGCAAAATAAAGAGATTTTGAAAAAACTGGGGGCTGAAAAGTTTGGCCGACCACGGGAAGAGATTGAAGCCGAGGTTAATCGTAAATTCGCCGATCTTCTTTAGGATTTTCGTTAAATTTTGGTTTTTCTCTTTGAAAGTGATAAAATTTTTCAATGAAAAAAAGAACTTCAAAGTCAGTAAATTATTTTGATATCCACTCTCATTTGCATTCGGATTTTTTTAATAGAAAGGAAAACGGTCAAATAGTGGCGAAGGAAATGAAGGAGAGAGGTTTCTTTTCCACCATTATAGGGGTTTCTTTTGATGATTCTCAAAAGGCTGTGGATATGGCCGGAAAGAATAAGAACCTTTTTTGCTCCATTGGTATTCACCCCACGGAAAAAGAAGAATTTTCAGAAAGTGATTTTAAGCAGTTACTTCAAGCGGGCGGAGATAAAGTGGTTTGCATTGGGGAGTGCGGTTTGGATTATTATTGACCGATGAAAGATTTGGAAAGTGGAAAAATCAATCAAGAAGAACTCCAACGGGAAAAAAAAAGACAAAGAGAATTATTTAAAAAACAGATTGATTTTGCTCTTGAAAATGATCTGCCTCTGATGCTCCATGTTCGTTCCTTTAAAAATGCCGATGCCCATGAGGAGGCTTTTAAAATTTTAGACGAAAAAGAAAAAGAAAGCGGTCAAAAAATCAGAGCCGATTTTCACTTTTTCACCGAAGGACCGGAAATAGTCAAAGAGATTGTTAAAAGAGATTTTATGATTTCTTTACCGGGAGTTATAACCTTTGCCGATTTGGACGATAGCATTTTGGAAATTCCCCTGGAAAATTTAATGTTGGAAACCGATTCTCCCTTTGTGGCGCCGAAGCCTTACCGAGGAAAAACCAATACTCCGCTCTATCTTGAAGAAATTGCCAAAAAAGTGGCCGAGGTTAAAAAAATGGATATTGAAGAGATTAGAAAAAAAAGCGTGGAAAATGCTTTAGATTTTTTTAGAATAGAAAAATGATAGAGCCGGGTTGGGGGCGGGTTGGCTGATTTAATTTTTCGACCAAGGTAATTTATCATCTTAGATTGTAAATTGAACTCGAGAATTCTAGCTATTTAAAACTTGATTTTAATTTATTATCCTAGATCCCGGATATTGGAATTTTACAAGTACTCGTTCCTCGTGGGTAAAATTCCATTCCGGGATGACCGAGCACCACTTTTGAAAAAATATTTAGCTGAAACTGAACTTTTTGCAATTTCAGGAACTAAAACTTTAAACCTTTTTATTCCCACAAAAGTGGTGCTCGATTGCCGTCATCCCGGAAACAAGTTTTTCCCATGAGGAACGAATGGATGAAAAACTTAGTTATCCGGGATCCGGATTATAAAAAATAGTGGAAAAGAAAAGTCTCGGGTTCAAATTACAATCTAAGCATCCACCTTATTTATCAGTTTTTTTGTGCTAAAATAGGACCTATGAACGAAGAAGAAAGAGAATTATTAAAAAGGATAGCTAAACAGGTTGAGCAGAACAATGACATTTTAAAAGGAATGCGTTCTGCCGAAAGATGAAATAAATTTTTTAAACTGCTCTATTGAGTTGTTGTTATTGTTGCGGGGCTCTATGCTTGAACCCTGCTTCAACCGGTTTTTGATTCCCTAATGCAAGCCCTGGGAGAACTGGGTAAGGCCAAGGATGCCCTGGGAAACTCTTTGGACGGTTTAAATGATTCTTTAAAGACTATTACCGAGACTGCCGATAAGATTAAAAATTTGGGACAATAACAAAAGCAAAAAACCGCCATAGCGGTTTTTTCTTTGTGCTCGGGGGCAAACTCGAATTGCCGACCCTTCGCTCTTCAGGCGAATGCTCTAACCAACTGAGCTACCCGAGCATGTCTCAACATTTTACCTTATTTTGTGATTTTTTCAAGCAATGACAAAAAACACTTTTTATGGTAGAATTTTTTTCGGTTATGTTTCTTAATTATCTTTAAGAAGGAGGTTGAAATGTATATTATTGAAGTTGCGCTCAATATTATCTTTATTGCAAATATTATGGTTGCTCTCTTTGATTTTATTGAAAATCTAAAAGGAGAAAATGAAGCAAGAAGAGGGTTCCGAAATGGCAGCCCAATTTTTACAAGGAGTGGAATGTATTTTGACAAGGACGGGTACCCCCATGAGGCAAGCAGACCTTGCATCCCAAAAAAGGAGCCGGTTATGCCATATCTTCTTATTGGGGTTGTCGGTTTGGTTGTTTTATGGAAATACGGCCTTGCCTTTTGGCAATTACTCTAGGAGGTGAGTTAAATGAATTATGGAGATATTTGGGAATTGATTTATACAGTTCTAATTTGGTGGGCAGTCATCGGTCTCGTTGTGTGGTTTCTTCTTGGGGCTGCAGTGCACTGGTTAGATGCTTTCATTCCGGATCCCGATGGCGAAAGTCCCGGTCTGGAGATTTTTTCTCCAAAAATGAACTGGCCGGCTATCTTCTTTTTGGGACCGGTCTTTTGGATCATCGCCCTGGGGATTTTTTTGAAAAATCTCTGGCTGGCGGTGGCCTTTGTTTGGGAAATGGTAAATTTCCCATTTACGAAATGAATTGGAGTGGCCGTCGCCGTAAGGCGACGGCCAAAAAATTTGATGAAAGCTCGGCTTTCATTTTTTTTATAAGATTTTTTTATGGTAGAATTAGAGTAATGCATAAGAGAGATATAACATATTTTGCCAAGACCAACTCTCGTGGTCAGGAAACGGAATTTGGAATCAAGGACGAGGACCGTTTAAGGCATATTTATATTATCGGTAAGACCGGTATGGGTAAATCCACCTTGCTGGAAAATATGGCCGTCCAAGATATTCAAAAGGGTAACGGTCTTTGCTTTATTGATCCCCACGGTTCAGCCATTGAAACTTTTTTGGAATATATTCCGGAAGAAAGAATTAAGGATGTTGTCTACTTCGCCCCCTTTGATGTTCAAAACCCCATTGCTTTTAATGTTTTGGACAATCGGGGGCTAGACGAAAACACGCGTTTTTTAGTGGCCCAGGGACTCTTGGCCGCCTTTAAAAAGGTTTTCGGGGAAGAGTCTTTTTCCGATAGGATGGTTCATATTTTAAACAATTCTCTCTTGGCTCTCTTAGAGTATCCGGGGGCCACTCTGCTTTCGGTCACTCGTCTTTTGACCGATGATGGCTACCGAGATGACGTGGTTTCCAAGATCACCGATCCTTCGGTCAAGGCTTTTTGGGTCAATGAGTACGGAACCTGGGAGGATAGATTTAGAAAGGAGGCTTCGGCGGCTATTTTGAATAAGCTGGGTCAATTTAATTCCAATCCTCTAATTAGGAATATCGTTGGTCAGGCTGAGAATGTTATGGATTTCCGGGAAATAATGGATCACAGGAAAATTCTTTTGGTCAATCTTTCTAAGGGGCAAGTGGGTGAAGATAATGCCAATCTTTTGGGAGCCATGCTTACGACCAAAATTTACTTGGCGGCCATGTCTCGAGCCGATGTGGGGAAAAATACTTTGGCCACTTTGCCAAACTTTTACCTATACATTGATGAGTTTCAAAATGTGGTCAATGATTCTTTTGCCTCCATTCTTTCCGAGGCCAGGAAGTATAAATTGTCTTTAACCATGGCCCATCAGTATATTGAACAAATGCCGGATACCGTTCGGGCGGCCATCTTTGGAAACGTGGGAACCATGATTACTTTCCGAGTCGGTCCGGAGGATGCTGAAGTTTTGGAAAAGATGTTTGCTCCCGTTTTCTATGCCGATGACATTGTCAATCTCGGTCGCTATGAAATTTATCTGACTCTGATGATAGATGGCATCGGTTCCCAGCCTTTTTCCGCCACCACCCTGCCACCGATTAAGAAACCGGACATTGATTTTGTAAATGAGGTTATAGAATATTCCAGGAAAACCTATGGAAAGCCGAAACACGAGGTTGATAGAAAGATTACCGAATGGATAGAAAGGAAATATCAATCCGATAAGCAGAAGAAAAAACAAGAAAAGAATGAAAAGAAATGAGCTGAGAAGAAGGCTCGTCCCGGCTGGATTGATAAAACTAAAAAGGCCAGTGAAGAAAAGAAAAAGGAAAAAGAAACGGTCGTGGAGAATAAGGTTTTTTTGGATAAGGATAATAATCTAAATATTAATTCGGTGGAAAATAAGGAAAAAGGGGAAGAAAAAAAAGTTAGGGAATTGAGAGAACTTATTAAAAGTTTAAAAAAAGAACTGACAAAGGATGATGAGAAATTGAGGAAAGAAAAGAGCGAAGCCGGACAGGGTTTAAACGCCGGTGTTGAAGAGAAAAAAGTCCAAGGGAGGAAAAAGAAACAAGAGAATAAAAAGGGGGATCGGCAAAAAGAAGATTTATTGGAAGGTAAAAAGTCATTTGCCGATGCTTTGAAGGATATCAAATTATAGTTCTTGAGATTTTTGTTTGAAGTCTTAAATGGATTTAAATAGGATGGCGGCGACCTTCGGTCGCCGCCATCCTATGTTTTTTAAAATTATTCTTTCAGTTTATTGTTTACCCGGTTGCTGAGAAACCGGGTGCCATAATTATTATGGACAATAGTATCATATATTTCCATCTCGTTTTGGACAATCCATTGGATCTCCAACAAATTTTCTACACCCTTCGGAAGTCATTCCTCCGTTGGAGCAGTTCCATGTGTACTTATACATATTACCACCTAGATCTGTCGAACTTTTATTTATCGCCGTTCCGACTGAACATCCATAAATTACATTATTATTACATTCAGGGGCCGGCTTATCCTCCGAACAACTGGCATCACTCCCTCCATTTGATCCCTGGCAGGTCCAGGTTCAAGCGCTTGTGCCATCATTATGATTTGTGGAAGTTCCGGAAGAACAATCGTAGTGGTTGGAGGAACAGACACCGTTCACCGGTGGAGCTCCCTTGGGCTCAAAACAGGAGTGGTCGGAGCAGCCGGTCTTTGAACAGGTTCAGGTATATTCGGCCGGGTCACTGTCATCGGTATTGATTGCCGAATAGCCATAATTGCAATTGTAATGGGAATTACCGCAAACCCCACCGGAATAACAATTATTTGAACCACCACCTCCCTTGGCCTGGGAACAGGTTGGAGAATCACTTCCTCCGGCAATACCTTCACAAACTCAATAATAATAGCTGGAAGTGTCGGCTACCGCTCCGGCATTGGAAATACCGGCCAGGCAATAGTAGTGAGTGGAACCACAGACCCCGTTTACCGGATTGGGACAATCTGAGAGTTGAATATTATTATTGGTATTGCCGGGAGCGTTATTAACAAACTGACTCCATTCATCGGAAGTTTTGGTGGGAGCAAAAACATCTTTTCCCGCTATTTTCTTAACCTTCCGACAATTGTTTCAAACATCAATGGTTTTTTGAGTTGAGGTAATTTGCCAACCGCCGGTCAAAGTATCTATAACGGAAGTGGCAAAAAGAGTGGAGGCGAAAAGAGTAATTAAAGTAAAAATCAAAAAATCCAAGGGTTTCCTCAAAGATCTCTTCTTCAGGAAAAATTCTTTTGTTTTCTTTTTCATAGTAAAATGATTATATACCCCTGTTCTTTTTTTGCAAGTTGTTTTTTCAAAAGCTTTTTATTGATCTCCTGTTATTTAAAGAGTATTATTTTCTCTTTTTTTCATTTTCTTCTTTTTTTTTGCCAAGCCCGCACACTTAATTTCCGCCAACATACCAGCACACAGACAAGATTTTTTCTTTTTGTAGCAAGGTAACATTAGCCGGTCTCTTATTCGCGTACTGTCACGTTGAACCGAATTTTGCCCTTTCCTCCGCTTTTTAATTCAAGTCTCTGACCGTCCACCGGTACATTGATAGGGGTTTTTGTTCAGTTTTTTGTTTTGAGAAGGTCTGGAATTTGAGTCGCAATCCGGGAAAAAGACGGTCATTTTTTTTAAAATATAGTATAATTTAGAAATGAGTAAAATAAATACCAAGCCTCTGTCCGGCTTTATGGAGTTGAAGCCGGCGGAGCAAATTCTTTTTGATAAAATCAAAAAGACCATTGAAGAAAATTACAAACTCTTCGGTTTTATTCCTATGGATAATCCTTTGATTGAAAGAAAGGAGGTTCTTTTTGCCAAGGCCGGAGGGGAGACGGAAACTCAAATTTATGAATTGGAAAAGGGTGATGAAAAATTGGCTTTGCGCTTTGACCTGACCGTGCCTCTGGCTCGCTATGTGGCCGATAAATACGGAGAACTGACTTTCCCTTTCAAGAGATACCAGATTGCCAAGGTTTACCGGGGGGAGCGACCTCAGGCCGGTCGGTTTAGAGAATTTTATCAGGCCGATATTGATATCATCGGGAACGAAAATCTGCCTTTGAGCTATGATGCCGAGGTCATTGCCATCGCCATAAAAATTTTTCAAGATTTAAATTTGGATGCCACCGTTAGGATAAATAACAGAAAACTTTTTAACGGGCTTTTTGAGTTTTTGAATCTTTCTGAAAAAGCCGAAAGTTTGATGCAAATTATTGATAAATTGGAAAAAGTGGGAGAGGAGAAAATTAGAGAGTATTTTTTGGATGAAGGGTTGGGTGAAAGCGAAATATCTAAAATTTTTGAGTTTCTAAAAATTAGAAAGGTGGAAGGGTTGGAAAAGATTAAAATTGAAAACGGTATTTTTGAAGAGGGTGTGAAGGAAGTAAAAGAGGTTTTTGAAAATTTAAAAGCTCTGAATATTTCTGAAGAAAAGTTTCTTCTGGATACTTCAATCGCCCGCGGTCTGGGTTATTACACCGGCACAATCTATGAAACTCGTTTAAATAAATACCCGGAATTCGGTTCCGTTTGCTCCGGAGGACGCTATGAAAATCTGGCTTCCGAATATATAGATAAAAAATTGCCCGGGGTTGGTATTTCCATCGGTCTCTCTCGGCTCTTTGATCAGCTTTTGAAAAAGGGAGTGATTGAGCCAAAGGAGGCAAGTTATACAAAAATTTTAATTTTGCCTCTTTCGGAAAATGAGAAAGAATTTTCTTTAAACCTGCTTTCCAAAATTCGGGCGGAGAAAATTCCGGCGGAGATAGATTTGGATTTTGACAGAAAAATGCAAAAAAGAGCCAAGTATGCGGAAAAATTAAAAATTCCTTTTGTGCTTTTTGTGGGAGAAGACGAAGTTAAAGATAATATTTTCTCTTTGAAAAATTTTAATACCGGAGAAAAAATTGAAAATTTGGATTTTAGGAAAATGCTGGAGCTTTTGGTATAATTGCGAATATGTTTTTCGGCAAAAAAGACAGCGAAGGCGATTCTCCTGCGAGGACTTTGGACCGGGAGATAGAAGCCATTCTTTTCTATAAAGGGGAGGAGGTTTCCCTGTCTTTTTTGGTGAAAATTTTGGCTAGAAAAAAGAAAGAGATTTTGGAAGCCGTGGAGGAATTAAAAAGACGTCTGGAAGGCACTGCTCTAACTCTTTTGCAAAATGAGGATAAAATCCTTCTGGCGGTTGCCCGGGACTATTCGGATATTATTTCTCAAATTCGCGGTGAGGAAAAGCTGGGTGAGCTTTCCCCGTCGGCTTTGGAAACGCTGGCCATTATTCTCTACCGTGGTCCTATCAGTAAAGCGGAAATTGACCAAATTCGGGGAGTTAATTCTTCCTACATTTTAAGAAATCTTTTGATTCGAGGGTTGGTGGAAAGAAAGAATGATAATGGCAAGGTTGTTTACCGGGAGACCCTTGACTTGATGAGGTATTTGGGCTTGGATGATAAGAAAGAATTGCCCGGTTTTGAAAAGGTGGTGGAAAAGTTAAATCAAATTGATAAGAGTGAGGAGGAGGTTTTCAAAAAGGAGGAGGAGAAGGAAGAGAAAAAAGAAGATAAAGAAGAAAATGAATAGGGAATTTGTGGAAGGGAAAAAACGAATAGTGGTTTATGGGGCCTTTGTTCTTTTGGGTGTTTTTTTAACGGTCATCACTTTTACCCTGTGGGGCTATAATCAAGAATTGAAAGCCCGGGAAATGGCCGAAGCTCAAAAAAAGGCCCTTGCTGAAAAGGAAAAGAAAATTTTAGAGAGAAAGGGGGTGAAAGAAGAAGCTTTTTCCGACCTGCAATTGGAAGCCAAAGGGGCCTATCTTTTTGATGTGGATGGAAAGGAGGAGCTTTTCGCTAAAAACAAGGATAAAAAGTTGGGCATCGCTTCTTTGACTAAAATTGCCAGCGCCGATGTGGCTTTGGAAGATGTCAATAATGTAGATAGGAAGTTTGTTATTTCCCGGGCTGATTTAAAAGTAGAGGGTAACGATGGTTTAATTTTGGGAGAGGAGTTTGATTTGAAAGATTTAATAACTTATATGATGACCGTTTCCTCCAATGATCTGGCTCACGCCCTAACTCAGTTTTCTTCGTCGAGAGACTTTTTGGATAGGATGAATTCTTTGGCGGAAAGGCTGGGTCTAAAATCAACCATTTTCTTTTCACCTTCCGGTTTGGATATTTCCAATGAAATTTTCGGATCCTATTCCACGGCAGAGGATATGGCTAAGCTGGTCAAATATTTTCAAGAAAAATATCCGAAACTTTCTCAGAACTTTTCTCAAAAAAATAACAGAATTTGTTCTTCCTATCTTTGTCGTGAAATTGAAAACACCAATAGACTTCTGGGAGAGAATTTTCCCTACGAGGTTCTTTTTTCCAAGACCGGCTACACGGAAAGGAGCGGGGGGAGCCTAGCTATGATTGTTAAGATTAAGGGGCATAAAATTTTGGCGGTGGTTTTAGCTTCAACCAAGGAGGGCAGATTTTCAGATATGGAAAAACTTTTAAGAACAACGGAGGCCTATTTTAACGCTTTGGAAAAATTGAGATAATTTTTGCACCCTCCCCGGGAGCTTGCAACGTTTTACTTTTTACCCCTCAAGGAGTATAATTATTTTGCTATGAATTTATTGCACGATATTCCGGCGGGAAGCGCCGATGAGATGAATGTGATCATCGAAATACCAAAATATTCCAAGAATAAATATGAGATAGATAAAGAAACAGGGATTATTGCTTTGGACAGGGTGATGCATACGGCTCAGGATTATCCCTTTGACTATGGTTTTGTGCCCCAAACTCTCTACGATGATGGGGATGCTTTGGATGTTATTGTTTTGACAACCTATCCTCTAATGCCGGGAATTTTGGTTAGATGTCGCCCGGTGGCTTTGATGGGCATGGTGGATAGCGGAGACAATGACGATAAGATTATCGCCGTGCCGGTGGATGATCCGAGATTTGATGAAATTCAGGATCTGGGAGATTTGAACACTCATCTTTTGAAGGAAATGAAGCATTTCTTTGGAACCTACAAAAAAATTCAAAATAAGGAAGTGGAGGTGAAAGACTTTGAGGGCAAGGAGGCGGCCCAGGCGGCTTTTGAGAAGTCTGTGGAAATGTATAAAAACAATCAATAAAAATGGATTGAAAAGAACTGTTGAGTTTTATTGATTTGACTGACAAAAGATTAAGAAATCTTTTTGTTAAAAATTATTCAACGGAAAAGGAGAGGGTTTTCGCCAGAGTAGCTAAGTTGACGGAAGAGGTCGGTGAGTTGTCCGGTGAGGTTTTGGCAAGCATGGGAAGTCAGCGAAAAGAAAAGCTAAAAGATTATAATAGAAGCAATTTATCCGATGAATTTGCCGATGTCATTATAACAACCTTGCTTTTGGCTAAAATAATGGAAGTTGACATTGAAGATGCTTTGAAGAGCAAGATTGAAAAAATTAACAATAGGTTTAGCAAAGAATAATCGGTAACCTTAATATAAAAATAAAAATTCCCCAGGGGAATTTTTATTTTGTCCTTTAATTTGCTATGATGTAGTCATAAAAAGAATTTAATTATGGAGAATAAGCAAAAAAAATTACTGAATGATTTGTTAATGATTGTGGAAAAAGAAAATGCTTCCGATTTACATCTATCGGAGGGGCGATTTCCCACTATCAGGGTTGACGGATCTCTAATTCCCATAACCGCCGGAATGGAACTGACCAATGAAGACCTTGAAGAGTTTTTAAGAATTTTTTTACCGCCGGAGGCCCGGGAGAAGTTTATGGCTGAAAAAGAATTTGATTTTTCCTGAACCGGCGATACCAAGAGGAGGTTTAGGGGCAACGCTTTTTTTCAGCAAGGCAATATTTCCATTGTTCTAAGGGCCATCAATAAGGAGATTAAAACTTTGGAGGAATTAAATTTGCCGGAGATTTTGGAAGTTTTCGCCCGAAAGGAACAGGGTTTCTTCTTGGTGGTGGGACCAACCGGCCACGGAAAGTCCACCACTCTCTCAGCCATCATTGAGCTGATTAATACGAATAGGAACGCTCATATTCTAACCATTGAAGATCCGGTGGAATATGTTTACAAACAAAAGAGGTCAATCATTGACCAAAGGGAAGTTAAAATTGACACCAAGGATTTTCAAACGGCCTTGAGGTCCATGTTTAGGCAAGATATTGATGTGGCTCTGATTGGGGAGATGCGAGGGCATGAAACCATTGAGGCGGCGGTAACAGCGGCGGAAACCGGACATCTGGTTTTTTCCACTTTGCATACCAACTCGGCCAGTCAGACCATTGACAGGATTATTGATAATTTTCCACCGGAAGGTCAGAAACAGATTAGGAGTCAACTCTCCAATTCTCTAATCGGGATTTTTTCCCAGAGGTTGATTCGTTCGGTTTCCGGTGGGCGAGTGCCGGCCTATGAGCTTTTGATAAATAACAATGCCGTAGCTAACTTAATTCGAGAGGGAAGGATTGCCGAGATTGATTCTTTTATTGAAACTTCTTCCGACCAGGGTATGATCTCTCTAAACAGGTCTTTGGCGGAATTGGTGAGAAAGGGAGAAATCACAGTGGAAGATGCCTACGCCCATTCGCCCCGCTCCAAGGCTTTGGAGAGGATGCTTTAGTTTTGTGTATTTGGAGATTTTATTGCGAGAAGGTGACTGAAAATAGAGCAGCGCCCCAAAGGGGCGCTGCTCTTTAACTATTTTCTAATATACTAAAGATGAACCAATTCAACTTTATAATTATTGCCTTGTCATCTTTTCTAGAAAATTTGATTGAAAATTTGCACCCAAGGCGCCAATTTCCCATAAAGAACAACTGGGATAGATTTTAAACTTTTATTTTGGAAAAACAAATAATTTTCAACCGTTTAGAAAGTATAAAGCCGGGTTTGTCAAAGCTGTTTAAAAAGTCATTGAATAAGCTAAAAAAAGGTATATAATTTCCCCACCAAAATATGGAAGAAATAGTTTTAGAATTATTGAGCTTTTTAACTCTGATGAGTATCGCCGTCCTGTCATTCGGCATTGCCAAGAAAATAAAATTTCCCTATACTTTATTTTTGGTTCTGGTGGGAACCCTGCTGGCTTTTATCAGTAAATTATCAATCTTCTCTTTTCTAACGGAGTTTCATTTAACTCCGGAAATGCTTTTCTATGTTTTTTTACCGACCCTTTTGTTTGAGGCCGGTTACAATATCAAGATTTCCCGTTTCATTGAAAATATGAAAGGGATTTTCTCTCTGGCCATTATCGGTTTAATTATCAGCACCGTCCTGATAGGTTTACTCCTAACCGGAATTTTAAGTCTTTTTGGTATTGATATTCCTCTGGTGGTGGCTTTACTTTTTGGAGCTATTATTTCCGCCACGGATCCGGTGGCTGTTATCGCCATGTTTAAGGAATATGCCGCTCCAAAGAGATTAACTCTACTCTTTGAGGGAGAGTCCTTGTTTAATGACGGAACGGCCGTGGCCATGTTTGTGGTTTTGCTGACGGTTATCACCGAACACCAAGGAATTTTGGACGCCCATTCAATTCTATCCGGCCTGGGTATTTTCGCTTCCATGTTGGTTTTGGGTTTTGTTTTCGGTATCTTTTTTGGAGGGATTTTTTCTAAATTTCTTCAATATGCTAAAAATGAAAATTTACAGATAACCCTATCTCTTTTGGTGGCTCATTTTACCTTTTTAATTTCGGAAATTTTTAATGAGTATTTGGAGGTGCCGGTTTCGGCCATTGTGGCTACGGTGACCGCTTCTATCATTGTTGGAAATTATGGAAGATACAAGTTAACCCCAAGGGTTGAGAAGTATATAGATAATTTTTGAGAGTATTTCGCTTTCATCGCTAATTCCATGGTTTTTCTTCTTTTGGGTTTCCTTTTGACCGGTATTAATTTCACTTCTCCGGCCATTCTGTTGCCAATCGCCATAGCTATTTTGGTGGCCATGTTCGCCCGGGCCGTTTCCGTTTACGCTTCCATCTATCTTTTGAAATTTCAAAAGAAAGAAAAACCAATTCCTTTGGCTTGGCAACACCTGCTTTCCTGGGGTTCTCTGCGGGGCGCTTTGGCTATCACTATGGTTTTATTAATCCCCGATGATTTGGCTCTGGACTATTGGAATTACCCCCTAAGCATCAAAGAATTTGTGATGGCTCTGGTTATCGGTTCCATCTATTTCACCCTCTTTGTCAAGGGTCTAACCATCGGTAAGTTTATTAAGAAGTTGAATCTGGCCAAGGTTGGTTCCTACGAGAAAATGGAATATTTGGAGGGAAAATCGGTTCTCTACAATGCTCTAAAAGATATCTTGAAGGACGAGTATAAAAAAGGTGAGATTAAAAAGGATGAATATGACAGGAAGCTGAAGGTTTTTGACGCCAAGTGTTTGGCCGCTAAGGAGAAAATAGAAAAATATTCTCACAGGCATAAGAAGTTTTTAAAGAAGAGTTTAACCAAGTATGCCCTGGGTATTGAGAGAGAAGTTCTGGATGATCTCTATTCGGCCAAGGAGATTACCGAGAAGGGTTATAAAAAGTTTTTAAATAAATTGGAAAATCAGGAGAGGATGCTTTCCGAGAGATCGGTTGAAATAAAATCTTTTGATCATATTATCAATAATAATATTATTGATAATATCTTGAATTTTTTGCATTCGTTTTTTGGAGGTAAGGACAAGGTCTTTTCCAATAGAGATAAATATTTCTACTACAAGGCTTTGATAGAAACTTCCCGGGCGGTGGTTGAGGAATTAAAAAAGATTTCGGTCAAAGATGGAGTTATTGATAGGGGAGAGGAAATTTTGGAGTTAATCAACAAGTATAATGGTTTCAAGAACGGGGCCGTTCAGAAGCTTAA
This sequence comes from Candidatus Parcubacteria bacterium, assembly GCA_027024305.1. GTDB lineage: Bacteria > Patescibacteriota > Minisyncoccia > Phycocordibacterales. The sequence goes on from JALVSO010000010.1 coordinate 18,890, forward strand.
TGAGTTGATAGAACAAAACAAGG
>JALVSO010000011.1 GCA_027024305.1 Candidatus Parcubacteria bacterium
AAAAAGATTTCGGTCAAAGATGGAGTTATTGATAGGGGAGAGGAAATTTTGGAGTTAATCAACAAGTATAATGGTTTCAAGAACGGGGCCGTTCAGAAGCTTAATGAGTTGATAGAACAAAACAAGGATTTAAAGGATTCCGATAAAGTTTTCTTGGCCAATAAAATTATTTCCATGGAGAAAAAGGTTCTTGGAGATATTCTCAATAAAAATTTGGTAACGGAAAAAGTGAAGAAACTTTTGGAAAAAGAAATGGAAGAGGAACTGAGAAAGGAATTTAAGTAAAATAAGTATTTTCATATATTGCATTTTACTTACTTTTGTGTTTTAATTATTTAGGTTTTGATTCAGCATTAAGCTTGGGAGGTATTAATATGAATATTGAAAGTTTTTTTCAAAACATTTCCGCTGTGATTTTTGAATGGGGAGAGAAGCTACTCCAATTGGTCGTGGCCCATCCGCCATCCATTTGGGTTTTGGCGGCAGCTCTTTTCTTTCCAAGGATTGAGGAGAAAAGGGGGGAGCTGTCTTTTAATTATAACTATTCCGGACCCATGGAGGCTCTGAGGAAAATTATTTTCCGAATAGTTGTTTTTAAGGCATTGGTTGTTCCGTTTTTGACAAGTTCTTGGCCCTGGGCTAAAGCTTTCTTCACGGAATGGCCGACGCTCCATGCTTTGTTTCTGGAGTGGCCAGCCACGGTGGCTTTCTTCACAGAATGGCCAACCATTAAGATGATCATGGAGGATTATTATTGGTTCGGTCTATTCGTGACTGTCTCTTTTTTTCAGCTCTTGATTTACGCTATCAAGGTTTCAAGAGTCAGAAAGAAAAGAAAGGAGGCGGAGGGAGATTGAGATTCTGACGGCGGAAAAGGCTTTGCCTTTTCCGCCTTTTCTCTCTTTTTTATATTTTACTTTTCAAAAAATTCAGAGTTTTTTTTCAAAAGGTATTTTTTTCAGGGTTCCCCCTCGCCATTTTTTTCGTTTCCCTTTTATCCCTTAAAACTTCTTCTTCCTTTCATTTTTCTTGATTATTTTCCTCCTTTTCTCTCAGCAGAGTCGCTTTTTCCTTTTTTGGCAAAAAAACCTTTTTCTTTTTCTTTGGCAAGAAAGCTTTCTTTTTTATCTTTGGCAGGAATAGAATTTCTTTCCTCCGGGATGATTTTCGAGGGGCTTCCTTCTCTATTTCTCCGCTTTCATCCTTTTCTTTTTCAGCCTCTATGCCGGGGCTCCCTTCCAAATCTATCACCGATACTTTTATATGTTTCTCAGCTCTGGGCAATCTAAGTTTTGGCAACGGCAGAAAGATTTTTCTTTTTTTATTCTCTTTTGTTTTAACCGACTTTTTTTCTTCCAAAATTTCTTCCGTCTTTGAGACTTCCCGTGTCATTTCCCACTTTTTTAAATTTGGCAGAGTGAAGGAAAGAACATCCAAGTATTTATAGCTTTCTTCCGGAAAAATATCGGGAATGAAGTCTTTAAAATCCAAAAAATTTTTTCAAATATTTCTGCGACGCACTTTAATCCCGGCGGCCAAAAACAAACCCTCAACTCCTCCTCATTGTTCTTCGTCGGGACCAACCATGAAAATATGTTTTTCTTTTAGTTTCTCCGTGGTTTTGGTGATTTTCGCCACAGAAAGCTCCATCAGAGGGATAGTCGTTCTTTGAACAATAAATCCATTCTCACACAGATAGAAAGTCACTTCATCATTGCGCAAAAGAACCGTCATTTCCTCATAGGGATTTTCCTGATCCAAGATAATTCCCTCAATATTTTTATCACTCCTAATTTTAACATTTTCAAACCCGGCAATTTTTAGGGCTGAAACAATTTCCCCCAAGAGCTTTTGATTTTTTAATTCGTTGAGAAAAATATTTTTATTATGAATGCTTTTGGCAATTTCTTTAAAAAGGGAAATAAATTCTTTTTTATGAAAAACTCCTTCGTCCACGAAGTCTTTAATAATTCCATCTCGATGATAAACGGGAGCCCAAGAGGTGTTTATTTTTTTCAATTCAATCAGCTGATATTGGCCCCTACTATCCAAATTTAACCCACTGATGTATTCACTTTCTTTTTTTAGAAAATCAAAAAGTCCCATGTTGACTTCATTATACTAGATTTTGCTTAAAATTTAAACATGATTTTTAGATTATTTTATACCAAAAACGCTGCAAACCCAATTTCCATCCACGTACTGGTACGTGGATAGAACTTTTGTTCTTTTGTTCACACATGAAAGCTTATTAATATTTTTGTCCACGTACTAGTACGCTGAACCGGAATCTCTTGAACCCCCTCCGGCCAGATATGATTTCCATCCGCGTACTAGTACGCGGATAGAGCTTTTTATGTTTGGTGGGGGCGATGGTCCGTCTGAGTGATAGGTCGCTTGGCGGCCGCTTAATTTTCTTCCACATCATAAAACCGGGATCAGTTTATCCCTATTGGAGAAGAGGGGCGTGCTTTAACGAAAAAACCGACCCGGGGCCGGCTTTTTCATAAAATTGAAAAAAAGAATTTAGGAAGCCCTTGCACCGGCTTCAATTTCATCTTTTTCCGGACTCAAAATGGAGAAAGTTTTTCCCTTGGAAACCCCCAAAATCATTCCGTCGGATTCCAGCCCCATAATTTTTCTTGGTTCCAGATTGGTTACAAAAACGGCTTTCTTTCCAATCAGCTCAGCGGGGGAGTAGGACTTGGCGATGCCGGAAATAATTTGCCTTTGGTCTCGTCCGCCGAAATTCACTTTCAATTTCAAAAGCTTTTCCGATTTCTCCACCTTTTCCGCCTCCAAAATTTCACCAACCTTGATTTCCACCTTGGCAAAAGTGTCAAAGGAAATTTTATCGTCCAAAACCGCTTCAATTTTACTCCCCGCTTTTTCGGCCGCTTCGGATATTTTTTCTCCGGCTGAAGATACCTTTTCAGAGATTTGATATTTTTTATCAACCTCTGACAGTTTTTTCTTGGCTTCTTCGGTCAGTTCGGAAACATCTTCTTTTATTGACGAAACTTTTTCGGAGATATCAAACTTTTCGTCAAGCTCTTCGGACAACTCTTTGGCTTTTTTTAATAATTCCTCGCTATTTTTTGAAACCACTTTTTTGGCCTTCTTTACTTTTTTGGTTTGAAAAATTCTTTTTAAAAAACTCATATTTTTACTTTTTAATAATTGTTAATTATTAAGATTATAACATATTTTTCTGTGATATAATCAGGTGCATATGGCTAAAAATACCAAAAGAAATAAGAAAAAAAACAAGAAAAAAAGTCTTAAATTAAAACTGGTCAAGGAAAAGAAAAGCTTGGCCCAAAGATTAAATTTAAAAGATGAAACTCTACATTTTGCCGTGGCCGGCATCCTGCTATTTATAGCTATTTTCATGGGGGCGGCCCCTTTCGCCGCTTCCGGTCCCGTGGGGACATTTCTCTATGAAAAATTGAGCATTTTTCTGGGGGTTGGTTACTACCTCGTGCCGATTTCTTTTCTAATTCTGGCCATGACTTTCTATGCAGACATTAAAAGAAAATTCAACAAGGTCAAAATTTTTGGAATTTTACTTTTTTTGATTTCGGCTCTGGGCTTCATAGATTTAATTTCCGGAAAAGGTGGTTGGCTCGGTCATATTCTTTCCAAAATGGAAAATTATCTCGGCTCGGCCATGTCCGTTATTTTATCTCTGATCTTGGTGGCTATTTCTCAGGTAATTATTTTTGACACGGTCCCAAAAATTGGAAGAGGGGAAGAGGATGATAACGCCCGGGATGACCTATCTGAGGAAGAGGAGTGAAAAATAGAAAAAAGCTCTGCATCGCCGAAAAAATCCAGAAAATCGTCACCTGCTCCTTCCAAAAATCAGGGTGAGGAAGTGCCTGCCGACGAAGAACCGGAGGAGAAAACCGAGAAAAAAGTTTTTAAAATTTCCGGCTTTGAAAAGGAGAAATCAAAGGAAGAAGGAGAGAAAATGACCGAAAAAATTCAAGAAAGGGCATTCAATCTTTTTGGTGATGAACTTATTTTGCCCCCCCTAAAACTTCTATCAAGGGATAAGGGGAAACCCAATGCCGGTGACATTAAAGAAAATGCCAAGATTATCAAAAGCACACTGGCCTCCTTTGGTATTTCCGTGGAAATAGAAGGTGTGGCTGTGGGGCCTACGGTTACTCGCTATTCTCTAAGACCGGCCAAGGGGGTGAGGGTTTCCAAAATAGCGGCCCTGGCCGATGACTTGGCCCTGGCCCTGGCCGCCAAATCAATCATTATTCAGACCCCCATTCCGGGACAGTCTTTGGTTGGTATTGAAATTCCCAATCGAAATAAAATAATTGTCGGAGCCGGAGAACTTATCGGCTCTCGAGAATTTGTGAAATCAGATTACGCCCTGCCCTTGGCCATCGGTAAAGATATTGCCGGAAAGGCTACTATTATCGGTCTGGAAACCGCCCCTCATATGTTGATAGCCGGAGCTACCGGAGCCGGAAAATCGGTTACCGTCCATGCCATTTTAACCTCCATGCTTTATAAGCATGGCCCGGATTCCCTAAAATTTATTCTCATTGATCCGAAAAGAGTAGAGATGACTCTCTATAACGGCATCCCCCACCTTTTAACCCCGGTGGTTACCGACCCCAAAAAAGCTATTTTGTCTTTACGTTGAGCGGTCAGAGAGATGGAAAGGCGCTATGAGATACTGGAAGAATATAAAATTCGTGATATCGGTTCCTATCATAAAAAGATTCTCGGTAAGGCGCAAGAAAAGCTGAAAAGTGGGAAAATATCGGCGGAAGAAATGCCCGAGGCTATGCCCTATATTGTTATTGTCATAGACGAATTGGCCGATATTATGCAACAGTACCCCAAGGAATTGGAGAGCGGAATCGTTTCCATTGCTCAAAAGGCTCGGGCGGTTGGTATTCATTTGATTCTTTCTACCCAGCGGCCATCGGTCAATGTGGTTACCGGATTAATCAAGGCCAATATTCCAACTCGCATCGCTTTGCAGGTAAACTCGGCCGTTGATTCCAAAACCATTTTGGATATGGCCGGAGCTGAGAAACTTCTGGGGAAGGGAGATATGCTTTATATGACCGGCTCCATGGCCAAACCGGTTAGAGTCCAGTCTTCGTTTATTTCGGAAGACGAAGTGAAATCGGTGGTTAGATTTATTAAAAAAGCCTATAAAGATGTTTTGAGTGAGGATATTGCTCTGGAGAACAATGACGAAGAGAGGGCGGTTAATTTGGTTTCTCTGGGTAATGAAATTAATTTTGATGAAGCCGACGACCCAGATGAAGACCCCTTAATTAGGGAAGCCATTGAGGAGGTTACCGCTTCCGGGAAAGCTTCCACTTCCTATCTTCAGAGGAAGCTCGGTATCGGTTACAACCGAGCTGCCAGAATTATTGATATTTTGGAAGGGAAGGGTATTATCGGTCCGGCCAACGGTTCCAAACCGAGGGAGGTATTGGTTGGAAACACTGAAACTTCGGAGGAAGAGTAGGAGAAGCCGGACTTGTCAGGTTCTTTGGCGCGTGGTTGCTGACTAGTCCGGCTTCGTGAAAAATCGTGGTTGTGTAGGATAAGCTACAAGTGGCGACCGCCTTCGGCGGTCGCCACTTTTAAATCTCATTCTATTCTTCCCTATAAATAATAATATCTTTTTCTCAAACGGGGCCGGCTTTAGAGATTGATCTAATATGATAACTATTTTGTTTCTTAAAGAGATATAGCTTTTCTCTGAAGTTGTAATTCTCATCCAGCAGAAGCTCGCGACCATTTAAATAAAATTTTTTACTGTTTGGGGCTTTGCCGTTTAAAATATAGCTATCAGATTTTACGGTTAAGCTCTCGCCATTTTCAAAATCATAAATAATCACTTTCGGAGATACGAAGAAAACTCTAAAATGATAGATAACAAAAAGAACAATAAATAGAATTAAAAAACCCAAAAGTATTTTTTTAATTTTAGTGTTTAACATTGAAGATATTATAGCATTGATTCAGCTTGCAAGAAGCTGGGATTAAGTTGCCGATCTCTTATGATGACGGCCGCCTCCCGCGGCCGTCATTCTTGTACATCGTCTAAAAAGCTGAAAAAAATCGGCGATGTAGAGGTTTTGTTGATTACAACTTTTTCCTGGATCCCGGATAGCTCTTTTTTGTTTTGCTCGCAAGCTCGCAAACAAAAAAGGCTTCCGGGATGACGGCGACCTACGGTCGCCGTCAGGACAATCACCTTCGGTGATTGTCATCCAGGAATTTTACCGACACCACTTTTGTTGGAATAAAAAAGATTTAAATTTTTATTTCGTGAAATCACAAAAAGTCCAGTTTCGGCTAAATGTTTTTTCAAAAGTGGTGCTCGGTCAGCTATCCAGGATCCGGAAAAAAACCAAACCCAAAACAACAACAAAACAAAAAAGACTCCAAAAAATCACCTAAAACTGGGGAAAACTTTTTTCTTCAAATGACCAAAAAGAGCCCTTAAAAATAAAAAGAATCCAAGTAGAAAGAAATCACTGAAAAATATCGTATATTCAGGGGCTTTGCCATCAAAGCCCCGCCTGGATAAAATCTTGATAAAAAGATTAAAACATCCTTTTAAAAAGCTTGCAATATCACTTTAAACTATTATATAATATGGGTTAAGCTTGCCGTTTCGTAATTCGGGAAGCTAAAACCACTGAACTTTGACAATTGAATATCGTTCAAAAGACATAAGGTCTTTTTAAGTTTTGATTTTGATTGTCAAAAGCGAAAGGTTTTGATATCAAAGTTTTTACGCGTTTATTTTTTATGGAACGGGACTTTATAACCCCGCTTTCATAAAAACTTTAAACTTCTTTTAAAGTTTAAAAAAATAAAAAGGGTTTTTGCCCTACAATAATTATTAATTTATTATTAATTAATCAATTAATTATTATTAACAATTAACAAGAGTTTTTACACGATGAAGGTGTAAAGACATAATAAACATAAATTATTTTATGAGTACAATTACAAATAAAATTTCAGCTCTTGTTTTTGGAACTGTTTTTGCCTTCGCTGCAATCTCAGCTCCAACTGCAAACGCTGGAGCGCTGGAAGATCAAATCGCTGCTCTTCTGGCACAAATTGCTGCCCTACAAGCGCAAATTAATGGTGGAACAACCACAACCGGTGGAACCACTACCACAACAACCTACGTGCTTGCCGGAATGACAGCACCGGATTTCTCAACCTTTATGAAAATTGGTTCAAGAGGAGGAGAAGTCCAAAAATTACAAACCGTCCTAAATGCCAACGGATTTTCTTGTGGAACTCCCGATGGTGTTTTCGGACCAATGACAAAGTCCTGTGTAAAGGCTTTCCAAGCCGCTAAAGGTTTAACAGCTGACGGATTGGTAGGTCCGGCTACAAGGGCCGAGCTAAACAAGAAGACAACAACCACCGTTACCCCTCCTACAACCGGAGTAACCGGAGATAAGCTTGTTGTTTCAGGTTTGGCTTCCGACGACCTATTGGTTGGTCCTTCTCAGAAAGTTATCTTCACAAAGCTTACATTGGAAGCCGGAGATGAAGATGTGATGGTTAAAGACATCAAGACTGAGCTAACCGGATCAGCTGACAGAGCGGTTATCTCCAAGGTTCAACTGCTTGATTCCGCAATGTTGGAGATTGATTCCGACAATGTGGATTCAGACAACGAATCAAAATTGGATGCCGATGTTGAGGTTAGGGCCGGTAAAAAGGCTACCCTATACGTTGCTGCAGTTATGGATGATAATTCTGCTGCACCAAACGACTTCATCACACAAAATGACGGTCTAGAAGTTTCTCTAAAGGTTACAGTAGTTACAACTGATGGAGCTGATGTGGAGGGAACTCCAATTATGGGAGCAACTCACACAGTGAAAGACAATGTAACAGTTGATAACTTTGATGCAGAAATTACAAAGGATGAAAACTCACCAAAGATTGGAGAGACTGTTAAATTAGCTACAGTTAATGTGGATAATTCAACATCAGATCCACAAACTGTGAAATCTCTAAAACTTAAGAGACAAGGAAATGCTTCCGATGACGCTCTTGAGAATGTAGAAATCAAAGTTGATGGTAAGACATTTGAAGCTGACCAAGACGATGATGAATACACATTTGACTTTGGAGACGGAGTTGAAATCGCCGATGGTGATGATGTAGATCTAAAGCTTTACGCTGATATCGCTGATGATGCCGGAAGAACCGTTGCCTTTGACATCATGGACATTACAGTTCTAGATGAAGATGGTAATATCCTTTCAGAAGCTGATGCTGTTGATGGGTACACAGCCGGAGCCGGAACAGGTGAATGAACATATGGCTCAACAGCTACAATTGGAACTTCAAGCTTCACTCTATCAAAGACTTCCGATGTTTCAGATTCTAATGTGGCAGCCGGATCTCAAGAAGCTGAATTGGCATCATTTAAAGTTGATGTTGACGGTGAATGAGTAGAAGGTGATGTTAATGTTAGAATTACTCTTGATACAACTGGTGTAACCGGTGGATTCCCAGCAAACTCATCAGATGTTGATCTTGAGAATCTTGCTATCTACGAAAAAGATGGTTCAAGAGTTTCTGACAAAGAAGATCTTTCATGAACAGCCGATGGTCAAATGACAGTAACATTTGATACTGTAAGATTTGACGATGGAATTACTGAGTATGTTCTTAAGGGAGATATCAACAGAGATGCTCCTGATAAGACAGAGTACACAGTTGATGACATTCAGGTTGTTAATGCAGAAACAAAATCAGGAGATAATGTTGGACCATTCCCATCATCTCCAAAGAGTCTAAACGTTGTACACACAGTTGAAGGTGCAGTAATTGCCGTTAAAGCAAATGCTCCATCACCGGCTACAGTGACAGCTGATAATGCAGTTGGAGACAATGGTTCAGAGCAAATTGTTGCTGAAATTGAACTTGATGCTACAGATTCAGGTGATGATATCCTGGTTACTGAAGTTAAGTTTGACCTTACTGCAAACGACAATGGTGCTGCCAATAGCTTTGATAATGCAGATGTTACAAACTGTTCTCTAGAGGGATCTACAGATACAGAAGATGCTGGAACTTCAATGACATTCTCATTGAATGAAACAGTATCCAAAGACACTAAGAAGACACTTCTTGTAAAGTGTGATATTGGTTCAGATGCAGATGCTGCAAGTGCAGATACTATTTCTCTAGCAAATATTAAGTTTGACGCTGAGGGAGTTACAACAGGAACAAACTTCAATAATACTGCTGGAACAGGAACACCTTCTGTAACAGTAACAGCGCCTGTTCTTACTGCTAAAGAACACGCAGACAATCCAGATGCTTTTGCAGTTATGGAAAATGAATCAAATATTATAATTGGTGTAATGGAAGTTGAAGCTGATGATGGAGATGTTAAAATTGACACCATTACAGCTAGCCTGTCAGAAACTGATATTGCTGATAATGGAAAGATTAAGGTATATATTGATGGAACCTATGAAGGAGATATTACTGTGACAGCTGATGCTACAGCAGTAGCCTCAGAGGCTCTTAATGTTACAGTTAAAGATGGAGAAAAAGTTAAGGTTGAGTTCAAGATTGATGCTCCAACTACAGCTCCTACAAACAATACTGGTACATTAACAGTTACAGCAATTAATCTTGCTCCATCAGGTACTGGAGATATTACTGCTCTAACTCCAAACCCATTCAATGCGGTTACAGTTGTTAGCGCAATGCCAATAGTTACAGAGGTTAATGATTCAGATATCACATTGACAACCTCAGCGGTTAGTGATAAGAGAGTTCTTGAGTTCTCAGTTAAGGCTGATGGTGGGGATGTAAGAGTTGACCAAATTGTTTATAGTCTAGATGCCGGAGATATCGAATTCTCAAATGCAGAAGTAAAAGTATACTCTGATGCTTCTTATAACAATGAGGTTCAGGCTGATTCTGTAGCACTTATAACTGGTGGTACTGCTGCTGATGCAACTGCTAATATTACAGATGTAACAATTTCCGAAGGAGATACATATTACTTTGTTCTAGAAACAGATATGACAGCTTCTTCTGGAGATAGTAGAACAATTCAGGTTAAGGATGCAGCGGGATCAATTGTCTTTAATCCAGCATTAAATTCACAATTAGTGATTGAGGATGATATTAAGACAACTATCTCTACAGCTCTTTAATCAGACTTATAGAAAAGCTTAAATTAAACCTAGTTTAATTTAGCTATTCAAAAGAAGGAAAACTTTAAACCGATAAGGAAAAATCTAAACCAAGAAGGACACTTTAAACCATAAAAAACACCGACATCCATTGTCGGTGTTTTTTATTTCCACATTATTTTTCCAACAAGTCCGACTTCGTCGTTTTTTCAAAAACAACGAAGTCGGACTTGTTGGAAAAATAAAAAGTTTGTGGTAGTATGTTTATATGTCAAGAAAAGTAATTTTTGAAAATGATAAATATTATCATATATATAATCGTGGAACAGATAAAAGGAAAGTTTTTATGGATAAGGGTGATTTATATTATTTTCTTGATTCTATAATAATTTCAAATAGCATTAAACACTTGTATAAAAGCAATAATAGTAAAAATGCTAGAAAGAATAAAAAAGAAAATGCAAAAAATTCTGAAAAAATTGTAGATGTCATTGCATATTCCCTATTGCCAAACCATTTTCATTTAATTTTAAAACAAAAAGTTGATGGCGGAATATCTAAATTTATGCAAAAATTAGGCACCAGCTATACAAAATACTTTAACCAAAAATATGAAAGAAGCGGAGTATTATTTCAAGGAAAATTTAAAGCCTCTCTTTTGGCTTACGAAGGTTCTTTAGAAAGAACTTCGGCCTATGTTAATTTGAACTATAAACACCACAATATTGACTCGACAAAAGCTCTGGTTAAAACATCTCTTTTTGAATATCTGGGTACGGAAAAAGGGGAGGAAGTTTGTAATGCCAAAGAAATCGGAAATATCATTTCCGAAGTCGGTGGTCTTGAAAAATATAAAAAGCTCCTAAAAGAATATTCAAAATTTTTCATTGAAGACCATAATTTAAACCCTAAATATGTGGAATTTAAAGAATTGGAAAAGTAATATCTTTTTGAGGAAAGCTTGGGACGAAAAATAAAAAGGTGGTGGTGACAGCCTTTATATTATTTTTTTAGATGTTAAAATTCCGGTTATGAATAAAAAAGTGATTTTAGTGGTGCGGGACGGTTGAGGACATCGAGAGGAAAAAAGTCAAAACAAGCTTTTTAGGGTTTTAAAAAATTCTTTTAAAAAGGAGAGTGGCCAGAGATTTAACGCTTTGGAATTGGCTAAAATTGAAAATACTCGTCGTTTGGAAAAGGAATACCCGACCATTTATCTAAACGCTTCCGGAAAATGAGTCGGTTTGCCCGATGGATATATGGGTAATTCGGAAGTGGGGCATATGACTCTGGGAGCCGGGCGACCGATTTTACAATCCCTGGAAAGAATAAATCAAAGTATCCAATCGGGAGAATATTTAAAGAATGAAAAAATTTTAAAGGCCATTCAGAATGTTAAAAAAAATCATTCCAAGCTTCACTTGATTATTCTGATGCAGGATGCCGGAGTTCATTCTCATATTGACCACCTTTTTGAAACGCTGAAATATTGCCAAAAGGAGGGTTTGCAAAGGGAAGATGTTATTCTGCATTTAATCACCGATGGAAGGGACGATGAACCCCAATCGGGAGTGGCTTTTTTGGCCGAGGTGGCGGAAAAAATGAAGAAGAGTGGTATCGGTCTGGTGGGCTCCATTTCCGGGAGATATTTTGCCATGGATAGGAATAAAAATATGGATAGAACGGAGCTTTATTTCAAGGCTATGTTTTACGGCCAATCGGAGGAGAAATTTACCTGTGGCATGGATAAAATTTATTCTTTTTATCAAAAGGAAATCACCGACGAATTTATTCCACCGTCGGTTAAAGAAGGTTACGAGGGGGTACAAAAAAATGACTCCGTTTTCTTTCTGAATTTCAGAAAGGACCGGGCACGGCAACTGACTCATCTCTTGGAAGAAAAGGTTAAGGAGTTTAATCTCTATCTTTTAACCATGACTCGCTATTACAAAGAATTTTCCGGAGAGGTTCTCTTTGAAGATATGGTACCGGAAAATACTCTGGGGGAGCTTTTGGCGGAAAATAATAAAAAACAATTGCGGATTTCCGAAACGGAAAAATACGCCCATGTTACTTTTTTCTTTGACGGGGGAGTAAACCGGGATTTGTCGGGAAAAGATGAAGTGATGATTCCTTCGCCGGATGTCAAAACCTATGACCTAAAACCGGAGATGAGTTCCCGAGAACTGACCGACAGGGTTTTGAAAGAAATCCAACGAGATTACTACGATTTTATTTTAATCAATTATCCCAACGGAGATATGGTGGGACATGCGGGAAATTTGGAGGCTACCATCAAAGCGGTGGAAGCCGTGGATCAATCGGTGGGGCGATTAGTGAAGGGTGGTTTGGAGCATAACTATGCCATTATGCTAACGGCCGACCACGGTAATGCTGAGGAAATTTCAAAGACTTTTACTTCCCATACAAAAAATAAAGTTCCTTTTACTTTGATTTCAAATGAGCTGAAAAATAAAAAGAATATTTTGAAAGAAGGGGAATATGGTCTGGGCAACATAGCGGCCACGGTTTTGAAAATAATGGAAATGGAGAAGGGAAAAGAGATGGATGATGATTTGTTAATTTAGTTTTTTATTATCTCAAAGAATTTTATTTTAGTAAATTTTTTATTTTTCAGATGTTACACTTGTGAACAGGTGTTCACAAGTGTAACATCTGTTTGAGCAGAAAGGGTAAGGGTGATAATTAGGAATAATCTGATTTGGCTATCCACACATTTCAATGCCTCGCTTCGGCGGGGTGTTTTTTCTTGACTATAAATTTTGAGTAAGATATACTTATGATTGGCTGTTGCCATTTTGGCAACTTTTTTGAAAAAATGCTCGCGTGGGCGGGCAGGAGAGATTAAAGTGAGAGAAGATGACTTTAAAAATTTTGGTAGTTTTCATTTAGAGTTTTTAAGCATGTTGGCTATTAATATCACTAACCATTTAGAAGGAACTCTAATTGGTGATAATAATAAGCCATGGCAAACAAGGCCGACCTGGTCTCATCTTGAGGGTGAAAGCGTGGCCATATATCGGCATCAGTACCTATTGAAAGAGTCATTAATTTCTTATGAAGAGATATCAAAAAGAATGAGAGAGTTTTGGGAAGATAGTAATCTTTCTAATTTCCATCAAAATGTTAATGGATCTTTTATTATTTTGAAAGGTTCCATTAGCTCACTTATTCTTCTTCGTATTACTTATAGGGAGTTTTCTTCAGACATCGAGAGCTCCGAATTGTTAGACGATGCCAAAAGAATTGACAGGGCCCTGATAGAGGCTTTGGGCTTAGCTCCTACATAAGATTTATAAGGCGCTGTGATGAAAATCATGGCGCTTTTTATTATTACTCAACCTTCTCAGAATTGACATAAACTTGCGAGTAGAGTATACTTATGACTGGTTGTTGTCATTTTGGCAATTTTTTTGAAAAAATACTTGCGTGGGCGAGTGGGAGAAACTGAAATGAAAGAGCTTTTTAAGTCAGTTCTTATTGTAATAATTATTGCTGCAACTGTTTATTTGGTAGCAGTATCTTGGAAACATGGATACAATCCACAGGAAATGCCTGGTATTTTTTATGCCAAGCTTCAACAGAACGAGGTATTCAGAAATGTGCTTACCATTGGGGTGATATTGTTGACTGTAGGTTTTTTTGTGTATTTTCGGGTAAGATACCATCAAGCCCGCAGGAAAGATGAAGAGCGGGAGTCCAAGATTGAGCAAATTGAGAAAGGATTGGATATTGTTCAGCAGACTCTTTCGGGCCTTCATGATCTCATCGGAGAACAAAATAACAGTCTTCTCGCGGCCATGAAGGGGGCTGGAGCAGCGCAGTCGTATAACGACCGGAGTAGTGATTTGACTTCTCTGGCTGATGAGATTATCCGACGACTGGAAGAGAGGTATCCAGAGATTCCTTTTGTCCAAGCTGAAAATGAGACCTCCGGAATCGTCCAGGCTGAAGCTGTTTGGATTTATCCGGATGATGGAGAGAACGCCACTTACCTCCATCAATACTTGGTTAAAGATGTTCCCCAAGTTCTTAAAGAACTAATGGGAAAAATAGGGGAACCCCTTACCAATACAGGCTTTTCCGACTTCTCCAGGGAAGTTGAGGTAGAAACTGTATTCATGGATGATGGTACTTCTGCCATTGTCCTCCTCAAAGTATCCTATGAAGGAATCATGGGGTCCGTTGAGGAGAGTGATGTAAAGGATGATGCAGAAAAAGTTGATAAAGCCCTTTTGGGGTCTTTGCAGCTTTTGGTTTCCGCCTAGACTTTTCACTCAAGCACCGTGGATTTTCTGCGGTGCTTTTTCTTATCTTGACTGTGACTGATACCTATTATATAATTAAGTTAGAATCTTTAAAATATGGGAGGGAATATGAGAATTTTATTAATTCTCAGAAGTATTTTGAATTGGCTAATAATGCCCCAGGTATTTATCAGTCTGATTTTGATAATCTTCATCGGAGCAGTGGCCTATCATTATACCGATGTGCCGGCTGTGGCTCTCTCGGTTAAAGGTTTCTTTAAGAAAACCCTGCCGAAATTGCTTAGCAAGGTCAGCACAAAGGCCGGTCCTCTGTTGGCCAGGGCTTTTGCCAAAAACAGCCTGAAAAAGTATCTATTGATTTTTTTTGGCTGGATGCTGACCAGGGAAGCTAAAGAACACCTAGGAAAAAGCCTGGAGGTTGTGGGGGCAACTTTGAAATACTATTTACTCCACAATCCCAAGGAATGGTGGTCCCGGAGAAGCCGTCCGGAAAAGGTGTTTTTGGTTTTTGCCTTGATATCTTTTCTGGGTTTAACCGTCAGCTCTTTTATTTTTAACGCGGTCTTTTTTATACCACTTAATTATTTAAGAGAGTTGGTGGTAGGATTTTTCAGGTTTCTTTGGGCTGTTATAAAGCTCTTTCTGCCCAAGGGGCTTGCCACCAAGATGGCTACCTGGGTCGAGAAAAAGGCTTTGCCTTTCATTCTCCGCTTCCTGCTTCCTTCAATTATTTTGGAATTGCCGATAGTTTTAGCAATTCGTAGATGGTTGAGAGGAGTGAGATGGCGTCAGCTGAAAAAGCTGGTTCCGCTTCGCCGGGAAGTTAGAGAGCGGGCTAGAAGAAGAAAAGAAAAGGACCCGAAGCTGCTGAGAAAAAGAGTCAAAAAATGGCAGGTTCTGCGCTATGCCATGTTTCTGATAGTATTTTCTGCGGTAGCCTATTCAGGACCGTTGGCTTAAGGAGGTGGCTTTTTAGTCACCTCTTTTTTTATAAAAGTACTCATAGTTTTTTTGAATATTATATAAAAACTTTAAATCAATTGACGCTTAATTGACTTTTTGTTAAACTTAAAAGTAATTTTAAAAAAATAATTTTATAAAATCATGATGGGCAATTTTGAAAAAACACAATCAATCCGGTCGGCCGGAGAGAGGCCTTTAGACGCAAAATGATACCAAGAGTTTAAAGAGGCAGGGGCTTTTCAAGCGTATGAGTATCTTGATGGTGATAGAGATTTTATGGAAGAACAAAAACGGTCTTTTTTGAATGGAGAAATTGATAATCCAACTTTGGATTATCCAAAAATTGACATGGAAAGACTTTCAAGAGATGAAAAGAGGTTACTTGGGCTAAAAAAAGATATTATCGCAGGGGAAAGAAACGAGCTTGTCAGGGAAAGTTATAGATGAAAAATAAATGAAAAGATTGCTGAAGTTAGAATGCTAAGAGCAGTTGCGGAGGGTGATATGAGAAGATTTCAAAAATATACTGAATTTGTCTATGGAAAACCCTCTCCTGAAATTTTTGCTCATAGCCTTTTAAGGTTGAGTGATGATTTAAAAAGACAGCTATTATCGGATGATTCCAGTATCCAAAAAGCCGCTGAAGACCTGGTTAAGTTATTACCTTTGGAGAAGTCTGAAATAGAAGCTTCAGAGGGTGGATTACCCCAGGAATCAGACATTGCTTTTGTTCGCCGGCAAACAATGAAAGAATTGAGTGGCTTGCTTGATCTGGGCGATATAGAGGAAAGAGAGGAAAAGGAATATACAGCAGATGAAATCAGAGATTTTTTTCAGGCAGCCCTCAATAATTTACAGGCAGAGGGTTGAGATGTTGTTATTGATACAAGCAGCAAAAGCGGAATTAGTGTTAATCAGGAGGAAAAGGAAATAAAGATTCCAGAATCTAGGAAGTTAACATTTAAAAAAATTCAATCGTTAATTATTCATGAAGTCGGAACCCATGTGTCCAGGAGGCTGAATGGGGAAAGGAGCAAGTTGCAGTTACTTGGTTTAGGTCTTGACCGCTATGAAAAAGGCGAAGAGGGAATCGCTACAATGAGAGAGGGGGTGTTGGACAATGAAATGGGTGATTCTGTTGGAATGGTGAGTCATCTGGCCATAAGTTTGGCCTATGGGCTCGATGGTGTGCCTAGAAATTTTCGCGAAGTATATGAAATTATGGAAAAGTACCTTTATTTAAGGGCGTTATCTTCCGGTGGAGATAGCAAAAAAGCTTTTGAATCAGTTAGAAATATAGCTTGAAACTTAAGCGTGAGAGTTTTTAGGGGAACCGATTGTAAAACCAGAGGTGTTTGTTTTACAAAAGATATTATTTACAGAGAGGGCAATATGGGAGCATGAGAAGCAATAAAGAGAAATCCTGATGAAATGCTGAGATTTAGTGTGGGGAAGTATGATCCGGCCAACGAAAGACATGTCTGAATTTTAAATCAATTAGGAATTTCTGAAGCTGATTTAAAGGAGTTGGAAAAATAAGTCACTCAATTACACAAAATCTTATTTTAAGATATGATATTCATTAATTTAATTTTCGGTGTTTTTGTATTTGCTTTCTCTTTCTTTAATTTTTTTCTTTAAAAAATTTTTTTGATTTTCAGTTAAGTTTTTTTTATCAGCAATTTTTAAAAGATGTTTCCTTTTACACTGATTGCAATAGAGAGGTCCTTTCATTCCTTCATAGAAATGAAAAATTCTAAAATCTCCCGGACCAATTTCAATGGAGGGAGAGAAGTTATAAAGATGACCGCGAAAACCGCAGCCGGGGCAAACCCGGCTATTTTTCTTTTCAAATTTTCGTGGATCTCTTTTCATTCTTTCATTTTAACTTTTTAAAACTATTTTTCAACAATCAAAAGTCTTCAATTGTTGAACTGGTCTTTTTTAAATTGATATTTTTGAATCTTCTCTCTTTTCAAAAAGATCTCAATTTCTTCTTTGGAATTTTCATCAAATTCCAGATAGATTTTTCCATTTTTAAAAAGAAGGGGCAAGCCTTCCCGGATGGTTTTTTTGATGAAATAAAGCCCGTTATCGGGAGCAAAAAGAGAATTGCGATCCTCAAAATTTTTAACCGAGGAATCTATTTTTTTATCTTCGGGAATGTAGGGCGGATTAGCCAGAATATAATGGTATTTTTTATTTTGAGGAACCTTTTCAAAAATATCCGAATGATAAATATTATATTTTTTTTCATCGTTGAGATTCAGGGAAATATTTTTTTTAATCTGTTCAATAAAAAGGGGATTAATTTCAGCAAAGTCAACCTTCACCAAACACCGAGGTCTTGCCTCGGTGTTTTTTAGAATGGAAAGGCCGATGCATCCGGAGCCGGAAAAAATATCTAAAATCGAAACCCGGCTTGTTAAGTGGTTGTGTTTTTGCCTCGTTGTGTCAAGCCGGGTTTCTTGAAAAATTTTGGCTGTGCGGGGTTCTGTATTATTCCGCGGTTGTTTCGCGACTACCTGCGGTCATTCCATGATAAGAGAATTTATAAAATCATTCACTCAAAATTCCGTTTCCGGGCGGGGGATAAGAGGTCGGTAAGATAAATCAATCTGGCAATTCAAAAAAGGCATATGGCCGATAAGGTAGGCCAGAGGTTCTCCTTTTTTCAGGCGCCTCAAATCGGCGGAAAAGGCTTCGCCTTTTCCGCTTCCTAACTGACTCTCATCTTCCACTCCATATTTTTCTCTCAAAAGCCATTCTTTTTCTTGTTCAAAGTTTTTTTTATTCATAATCAAAAGGAGATTTAATATTTTTTAACTTTGGATTGGTTACCTGAGTATAAATTTGGGTGGTGCGGATATTTGCATGTCCCAGAAGTTCTTGGACATAGCGAACATCGGTACCATTTTCCAGCAGGTGAGTGGCGAAGGAGTGCCTTAAAGAGTGAAAAGTGGCCGGTTTTTTAATTTGTGCTTTTGCCAAACTTTTGCGAAACATTTTTTGCAGAGAAGTGCTTGTCAGTTTGCCACCACGATTAGAACTGAAGACGAAATCACTCGCATCTTTACCGGCAATGATGTTTCGTAAATCATTTTGGAGCCTCTCGGGCAGTATCGAGATTCTGTCTTTCTTGCCTTTTGCCCCTTTGATATGCACCACCAGCTCATTAATATCCAAGTCAGCCACACGCAGATTAATAACTTCACTAACACGGAGGCCGCAGGCATAGACCAATGATATCATCAATTTATATTTTGCATTATCGGTTGCTTTGATAATTTTTTCAATTTCTTCTCGGGACAAAACAATGGGTAATTTCTTATTTCTTTTGGCAAATTTTAAATCAACTTTCT
>JALVSO010000012.1 GCA_027024305.1 Candidatus Parcubacteria bacterium
GAAATTAAAATTAAATCTATTCCTTAAAATAAAAACCGATCAGAAAAATCTGATCGTCTGTGCTCCCGGGGGCCCTCCCCCGGGAGCTTTTTTTAATGAAACTCCTTATTAATTGAAAGCTATTCAACTATAGATCTACGGGGCCTCTTCGTGCCCACTATTATTATACCTATTTTAAAATTATCTGCAATTATTTTATCAACAATTTAAAAAATCCCTTCCGGGATTTTTTAAATTATTTTTTTTCCTCTACTTCCTCTGTTTTTTCTTCAGCTTTTTCTTCAGCAACCTCCTCAGCAGAATCATCTTTCTTTTCTTCAGAATTATCTTCCTGGACCCCCTCTTTTTCTGCTTCGGCTTTTTTAGCCTCTTCTTCGGCCTTGGCCGCCGCTTCGGCTGCCGCCTTTTCTTCGGCTTCCTTGGCCGCCTTTTCTTCGGCCGCCTTGGCTTCTTCAGCTTCTCTAATTCTTCTTTCAGTTTCCTCTATATCGGAAGTGGTCATCACATTAACCAATTTGGCCCTTCTCATTTGCCTTCTGATTTCTCGGGCGACCTTCTCCCTAAGATAGTAAAGTTTTGACTTTCTCACTCCTCCCCTCTTCACAACTTCTATCTTGTCAATAATCGGTGAGAAAATTGGGAAAATCCTTTCAACCCCAACTCCCATGGAAACCTTTCTCACGGTGATTGTGGCTCCCGGCTCGTTGCCGTGCTTTCTGGAAAGAACCAAACCTTCAAAAACCTGGATTCTAACCCTTTCTTTTCCCTTAGCTCCCTTCTCCTTAATCTTTACATGTACTTTAACCGTATCTCCGGCTTTGATATTTAAATCTTTTCTCTCCTCAACATTTACAGAGGTAAAGTCCGCCAACGGCGTATTTATTATATTTTTCTTCATAAACAATTTTTAATAATCGGCTGACCGATTTCTTTAATAAAAGTGGCGAAATTTTACCAAATATCCGGACTTTTTGCAAGAAAAAAAGCCCGGCAACAAATCTGCGCCGGGCAAACTCCACGAGGGAGAAAGTAATGTTCATTGATTATTTTATCTCTTTTTCTTATTTTTGCAAGACTTTTTCCACAAGCCTTCCGGCACCAACCACGATTATATGATTTGATGACCTTCCCCAAGACCACCCTTAGGCTTACCATAAATGCAAATGGAATATTGCTTGACAGTCAAATCTAAAAAACTTCTATATTTAAAACTTACCGGCTTTTAAATTTTATAGTATAATTGCAAAAACTTTTTTAATACTAAGTTATGAAAATTTTAGCCATTGAAACATCCTGCGATGAAACTGCCATTTCCATCGTTAATTTTAAATCAAAAAAAACTTTTGAGCTTCTCTCCGATTCCGTTCTTTCCCAAATTGAGATTCATAAAAAATATGGCGGAGTTTTTCCGGCCCTGGCCAAAAGGGAGCATGTTAATAATATTTTCCCTCTCCTTCTGGCCTCTCTTAAAAAGGCCGGGCTTTTGGAAAAAAGAAAAAACCCCCCGGATAAGGTTGGTTCTAAGATTTTAAAAAAACTGGAAAAAGTTTTGGACCGAGATGAAAATAATCTGGAAAATATTATCCATCTTTTAAAAACCTACAAAAAACCGAAATTGGATGCCTTGGCCGTAACCTACGGACCGGGTCTGGAAATGGCTCTTTGAACCGGCTTTAATATCGCCCGGGCTTTAAGTCTGATTTGAAAAGTTGAATTGATTCCGGTTAATCATATGGAGGGACATATCTATTCTTCTTTGATAAAAAAAGAAAGCGGGAAAAATTTTGCAGTAGAAAAACCGCAATATCCGGCCCTGGCTCTTTTGATTTCCGGAGGCCACACAGAACTGCTTTTGATTAAAAAAGAGGGGCAATATCAAAAAATCGGGCAAACCTTGGATGATGCCGTGGGCGAAGCCTATGATAAATCGGCTCGTCTTCTGGACATCGCCTATCCCGGCGGCCCGGAAATTTCAAAGCTGGCGGAGAATTTTAAAAAAAAGGGAGCGACAGCTTCGCTGTCGCTCCCTCGCCCCATGCTCAATAAAAATAATTTTGACTTCTCCTTTTCCGGTCTAAAAACCGCTGTTCTTTATCTGGTCCGAGAGCAAAAGAAAATAAACCAAAAATTTAAAGAAGAACTGGCCGGAGAATTTGAAAACGCCGTGGCCGAAGTTTTGGTAAAAAAAAGCTTTAAGGCCATTAAAAAATACGGGATAAAAAGTTTGATCATAGGAGGAGGAGTTTCCGCCAATGACCGCCTGCGCAGAGAATTTTCCACCCTGGCTAAAAAAGAAAATTTTAAACTCTTTCTGCCTCATAAAAAATACACCGGGGATAATGCCCTGATGATCGCCCTGGCCGGATATTTTTCTTTTAAAAATAACAAGTATAAAAAAAATGTAAAAAAGGTTGAGGGAAATTTGGAATTATAAATTATCCTTTCGGTTTTCTAGAGCTCCCCAACAAACTCAACTAAAAACCTCACGGGTTCTCCGGTGGCCCCTTCCTCCAAATTGTCGGAAGGAATACTTTCCATTCTCGGAGCAATGTCTAGATGGGCTCATTTTGTTTTCAAATCCTTGGCAAATTCTTTCAGAAAGATACCGGCCGTTACAGTGCCCCCATAGCTGGTCTTGGCCAAATTGGAAATATCAGCTCGGGCTGTTTTGATATCCTCCAAATATTCATCCCAGGCCGGCAGAGGTCAAAAATAATCACCCCTTTTTTCTCCCAGGTCTAAAATTCTCTCCTGCAAATTTTCATCATTGGACATCAGAGCTGAAGCTCTTTGCCCCAGAGCCACCAGGGCGGCTCCGGTCAGGGTGGCCACATCAATCAAATATTCCGGCTTGTATTTTTTGGCATAGCTGATGGCATCGGCCAAAACCAATCGCCCCTCGGCATCGGTGTTTTTAATTTCCACCGTTCGCCCGCTCATGGACTTGATAATATCTCCCGGACGAGTGGCCGATCCGGAAGCCGAGTTTTCCGCCGCCGGCACCAAAACCACCAGATTTTTTTTCAAGCCCAAATCCACCACCGCTTTGAAAGCTCCAATAACGGTGGCTCCGCCGGTCATATCCATATGCATACCCAACATATGTGGCCCGGTTTTGATATTATTGCCTCCGGTGTCAAAGGTTATACCCTTGCCGACCAAGACCGTCGGTTTTTGACTCTTGGGACCGTTCAAATATTCCAAAACGATAAATTTTGATTTTTCCGCCGAACCGCGCCCCACCGACAGAAATAAATTCATGCCCAGTTTTTCAGCCCGGACCTCGTCCAAAATTTTGATTTTTACTTTTTTATTTTTCCCAAAAAGTTTTTTAACTTCTCCGGCCAAAATTGATGGAGTCATATTGCCTCCGGGTTCATTGGCCAAATCCCGAGCCAAATTCACTCCCCCGGCCACGACCTCGCCCTCTTTGAAAGCTTTTTTCTCATCGGCGGAAAAATCACCGAAAATTAAAACTTCCTTCAAACGACCTTTTTTCTCGGACAAATATTTATCAAATTTATACTCGGCGATGATAATATTTTCAACCAGTAATAAAGCTTTTTCAACCTCCTCAACCCCGTCAACTTTTAAATCTCTGATTTTTTCAAAGGGAATGGAAATTTTTTCCAAGCCGTGGGTTTTAGCTCTTTTGATGGCTCCACGGATTAAGGAAATGAATTTTCTCCTGTTCAGCTCTTTCTCCACCTTAAAATTCATAAATTTTAAATCTCCCTCGTCTATTTTTTTCTCCGATTCTTTTTGGTAAAAATTTATTTCCCTAAAATCTTTTTTATTTTCTTTTGTATATTCTATTTTCATATTTCTATATATTATTCTATTCTCTACAAAAAATCAAAATCTTCTCACTCATTATAATCTAATAATACACTCAAACCGGCAACTTAGAAGCCTTGCTTCTAAGTTGTGAAAAATTTCAGTGATTTTGATTTTTTGATAAAGAGGACGATTTTTCCGGAGGAAAAATCGCCCGCCGCCCTAGACCTGCCAGGGCGGTGGTAAAGTATCGTCGGGATACATAACGACCTCCTCTCAGCAAAGTTGCGGTTTAAGATCAAATTTCAGAATTAGAGGTTCCAGACCGTAGTCCTCTCTAATCCTTTCCATGGCCGGGGAGATGGCTTTCATTTCCAATTTTTTTCTCTCCCCCGGACGGTAGCCTAAATAATTGGGACTGATCCAGGGACCGAAAAAAGTATAGAGAACCATTGTGTGATAATAATAGTCCTCAGCCCTACCAAAAAATTGAAGCCAGGAACTCATATCAACCTTTATTTTTTCTCCCGGGATTTTCTCCCACTTCTCTCGATGAAAATCAATTAAAGATTGACCGGAGTCTAGAACTATCTCCGAAAGCTTCCGGCCATTCCATTTTCCGGCATTGGCCAACTTGGTCAGATTTCCAAATTGGTCGGAAATATGCAAGTAAGCTAATTTCCGACTATTACCGCTGAAAAAGCTATCTTCTTCAAAGGTGTCCCAACAGGGAACAAAACCTCTCCGGCGACATTCTCCGGCGAACTGATAGTCATAGACACTCCCGGAAGCCAAATGACTAGATATAAAAGCAATTTTGCCGGCATTTTGAACAATAACTTCCGGAATGGGATTGCCCATGGCCTCATAGGTGGCCACCACTTCCGGCATTTGTTTTTGCCGTTTTCTGATTTCTCTGTTCACAACTATTCTCCCGTAAATTTTAAAGAACAAGGGTCTTCTAGCAAAGACCTTGCCGGAGGCTTCGCGACCCCTCCGGAAAAGTCTTGACTAAAAGAAACCGCTCTCCAAGGAGAGCGGTTTCCGTAAAAGTTTTTATCAAAATAATTTTATCCCATAAAAACAAAACCGACTCTCCAATGAAAGCTTCTGAAAAACCAATATCTACAATGATTTTGTTTTTTAATCATAGGTAGAATTTAACAGGAAAGTTTTAATATGTAAAATAATTAAATAGAAAAACTGTGGAAAAATCTATTTCCTAAATAAATTTTTCATTTTTAAAAATGTCCTGATTAAAAAATACAACAGCAGAGCGGAAAAAATATAATCAAATGGCTCGTCAAAAATTATAAAAATTAAAGCAAAGAGACCAATAAGAAAAATTAGAGCTCCCAAAAGTTGCGGTCAAATCATTAGAAAAACTTTTCAATACATTCCTCTTTTTAAATCACCAACCCTTTCTCTGAATTCATCTTCGGCAAAATTAACCCCGTAGTCAAAGGCTTTTCCCTTGAAATCATCTTTTTCTTTTGAAGTTTCATCCTTTATTACTTCAACTTCAATATATTCTTTTTTTTCTTTTTTCATAATTCTATTATAACAAATTAAAAAGTTTTTACTCGCCATTGGAATTATGTTAAAATATTTTTATGCTAAGCTACAACGAAATCAAAAGAGGAAAGGTTATTGAATATAACGGAGAACCTTTCAAGGTTATGACCAACTGGATTGTAAAGAAAAACAGAAACAAACCAACCAATCAAACCAAATTAAAATCCCTGATTTCCGGAAAAAATATTGAGGTAACTTTCCATGCCAAGGATAAGGTGGATGAAGCGGAAATTGAAAGAAAGGATTTAAAATATCTATATCAAAAAGGAAAAGAAGTTTGATTTTGCAACCCCGATGATCCCAAAGACCGATTTAGCTTGGATTTGGAAATGGTAGAGGATGAATTAAAGTATTTAAAAAGCAACGATATTGTGCGAGGAGAATATTTTAAAGGTGAGCTGATCGGCCTAACCCTACCGCCTAAAATAATTATGACCGTTAAGGAAGCGCCCGATGCCGTAGCGGGAAACACCACATCAGGAGCTATGAAAAAAATTATTTTGGAAAACGGTTTGGAAATTATGGCTCCCCTATTTATCAAAGAGGGAGAAAAGGTGGTTATCAATACGGAAACGGGAGAATATTCGGAAAGAGCCAAAGAATAAAAAACCGATATCACACAATTGCTTATATAAGCAATTGTGTGATTTTTAAAATTGAAAACAAAAATCACATGATACCTAAATTTTAAGCGACTGCCGGTAAAAACAGATAAAAAAAGAAAAAAGAAAATGAGCGGTGCCAAGGCGCCGCTCTTTAATTATTCAGCCAAAATCCTAACAGCGAAGAAGCTCCTCCTTTGTTTCTTCACTGCAAAAATTTCTTTTCAAAAAGGGCAATTCTTTTTTCTCCCTTACCCTTTCCGGGATATATCCGCAGAAACGAAAGAGTCCTGACATATCCGGGAGATCGCCGCCCCCCCACAGTTCAAAAGCGGTAAACTGAGTGAAAGCCTGCTCGCAGACCAATTCACCACTGCTTTCACACCTGACGATGTAGTTTAATGGATCCTCCTGGGCAAAAGTGAACGCCCCATTTTTGTTATTATAGATTCCATTGATGCAGAAATTACCAAAATCTCTACGACAGAATCCGTCCGGAAATGGTTTTTTCATCCGCCCAAAGATACTCAAAATCTGGAAATCTTCAAGAGAGACGGCCGAAAAAATAGTCAGGATTCTTATCCTCTCTTCTTCAGCGACCTCGTCCAGCCAAATTCGAAGGTGAGGAATGTCTCCATTGTGGCCAAGCTCCACTCTCTTAATTTTTTCCTCGGCAAAAT
>JALVSO010000013.1 GCA_027024305.1 Candidatus Parcubacteria bacterium
TAAGTAATCATATTTAACCAAAGAGAATCATACAAGAAAGTGCTTGGGAAGCAATCCATATGTAGTTGTCCGACTTGCAACTTGCTTCTTGTCTCTTGCTACCTGTTACGGCTTCTTGGAAAATAGGAGCTAATATGAGCTAGAGTTTTTTGGAAATGGTATTATTTCAAAAATGATGAGTTATTTTATCTAAATCTCAAAAACCGTCAAAGTATTGGTCCCTCCAACTCTCCTGAATGGCATTCCGGCAACCAGCACCACCCTCTCACCAGCCTTGGCCCCCTTTTCTTCTCGTAAAAATTTTCTTGATTCTTCAATGGCATCTATAACCCTTCTAAAATCGGCCTTCTTTCCAAAATAGGTTCCAAAGGAAATGGAAGTTTGGCGTAGAGTTTTCTCCGACGGTGACATCACGATAATCGGTTGCTCCGGTCTGTAACGGGCGATCATTCTGGCGGTCCCTCCGGTTTCCGTCAGAGCGATAATCCACTTGGCCTCAATATCATAAGCAGTCTTGGCGGCATAGCGGGTAATGGCATCTTCCGTGGGAATAAAATTTTTCGTTTTGAAAAGATAATCCCGTCTAACGTATTTTTTATAATTCATATGCTCCTCCACGGCCCTGGCAATTTTAGCCATGGTCTCAATGGCCTTAACCGGATACTTTCCCATGGCTGTTTCCTCAGAAAGCATAATAGCATCGGTTCCGTCCCAAATGGCGTTGGAAATGTCGGAAACTTCAGCCCTGGTGGGTACCGGAGAATTAATCATAGAATCAAGCATTTGAGTGGCTGTAATAACCGGTTTTCCCACGGCGTTACATTTTCTAATCATTTCCTTTTGCAATCTTGGCACGGTGGCCGCTTCCACCTCTACGGCCAAGTCACCGCGAGCAATCATAATCCCATCGGATTCCGCCAAAATTTCATCAAAATTATTAACGGCCGACGGAGTTTCAATCTTGGAAATAATCATGGAACGAGAATTATGTTTCTTTAAAATATTTCTCAACTCCCGAACATCCTTGGCTGTCTTCACAAAAGAGAAAGCGATGAAGTCAACGTCATGTTCTATACCGAATAGGACATCTTCCTTATCTTTCTTGGTCAGGGCGGAAATGGAAAGATCCGAGTCCGGCAAATTAACTCCCCTTCTGGACCTGATGAAACCGCCAACTACCACCTTGGCTTCCAAATAGTCCTTGCCCACTTTTAAAACTTTCAACTCTTGCTTTCCGTCATTCAATAAGATTCTGTGTCCTTTTTTTAAATCCTTAAAAAGATTTTTATAGTTAATGGTGAAAGTCTTGGCGTCTCCCAAGATGGCTTTATTGGTGATTTTAACAATGGAATTATTTTTCAGAGTGGCTTCTCCGCCTTCAAATTCTCCGGTCCTGATTTTCGGACCGGAAAGGTCTTGCAGAATAGAAATTCTTCTACCGCCGTCCTTTTCAGCTCGCCGGATATTTTTTAATGTTGGCAAGGCTGAGTCACCCTTTTCGTGGGAAAAGTTAATTCTGGCAATGGTCATACCGGCCTTAGCCATTTTCATTAAAGTTTTCGGATTATTGGTGGCCGGACCGATGGTGGCCACCACCTTTGTTTTGTTAAATTTTGTCATGGCCGGAATTATAGCACGCCCCTTGATTTTTGGGAAATTTTTGTTAGAATTCTGAGCATATTTTTCTTAGAAAAATACAATATCCGCCATTAGCTCAGTTGGGAAAATTGAAAACTGCTTTTCAATTTTCGCGCTCCCGAGCTTGCGAGGGATTGACCGTTGTCGAGCTTGTGAGACAGGTCAAAGCTGGAAGAGTAGCAGCCGGAATAATAGATGCTGTTGAATACAAAAAGTATATAATTTCGGTTATATAAAAATAAAACAATTAAATATCCGCCATTAGCTCAGTTGGTAGAGCAGCAGCCTTTTAAGCTGACGGCCCTAGGTTCAAGTCCTAGATGGCGGACAAAATATTAAAATCACATCTTTTGTGATTTTTTTCTTTCTTAAAGGCGTAAACGAAAAATCCGGGTCCTAAAAACCCCGGATTTCTTTTATACATAACAAAAACCAAGGAT
>JALVSO010000014.1 GCA_027024305.1 Candidatus Parcubacteria bacterium
ATCCCGGTCGACCAACGGGAAGTTTTCTCTTTATGGGGCCGACGGGAGTGGGTAAAACCGAGCTGACTAAAAAATTGGCCGAATTTCTTTTTGACGATGCGGAGGCTCTGATTCGGGTTGATATGTCCGAGTTGATGGAAAGTCATTCCGTTTCCAAACTGCTGGGTTCACCTCCGGGCTATGTGGGCCATGAGGAAGGGGGTTCTCTGACGGAAAAGGTTAGACACAGACCCTACTCCATTATTCTTTTTGACGAGATAGAAAAAGCTCATCCGGACATTTTCAATGTTCTTTTGCAGGTTTTGGATAACGGGCGATTGACCGACTCCAAGGGCAGGATTGTTGATTTTAAAAATACGGTGGTCATTTTGACTTCCAACATCGGTTCGGAATTTGTGGAGAAGATGAATGTCATCGGCTTTGATTTGGACAATTCCAAAAAGAAAGAAAAAAAGCTGGAATATGAAGAAAAGAAAAAAGCCGGTCTGGAAAGTTTAAAACAGTATTTTAAACCGGAATTTTTAAATCGTCTGGATGATATTATTCTCTTTGATTCGCTCAGTGAAAAATCTCTGGAAAAAATCGCCAAGATTGAAATTGATAAAGTTTTGAAGCGTATGGAGGAGCAGGGGCTTTCTTTGAACATCAGTAAAAAGGCCCTGGGAGCCATTATTTCCAAAGATTATCCTTCGGAATATGGAGCCCGACCCATTAAGCGAATTATTCAGGAGAAAATTTTAACTCCTTTGAGTGATTTGATGTTGGAGCACTATGGCGAAAGGGGAGTTTACAAGGTTGATTATAAAAAGGGGGAATTTAGCTTTGATTTTAAGAGAAGTCTGAAAAAAGTTCCGGCGGGAAAAAGCTCGGTTAAAAAGAGTAAGGATAAGGTTTTAGTCTAGAAACCGTGGGCTTTGTCTGTAAATTATTTTGCCTTTGGTATCTGCAAAATACGAATGGTCTAAATGTAGAGCTAGGTAATTTTAGAAAATTCTTAGAATAATTTATATGTACGAAAAAAGAGGCTGAGTTTATATTATGTCCAACAAAAGAAATGGAACACTATATACCGGAGTAACCTCCAATCTTGAAAAGAGAGTTTGGGAACATAAAAACAATATTCACGAAGGATTTACTAGAAAATATTCTTTACATAATCTAGTCTATTATGAAGAGTGAGGTTCCATAGTATTAGCAATAGATAGAGAAAAACAAATAAAAGGTGGAAGTCGTTTAAAAAAGATAAGATTGATTGAAAAAAACAATCCTCAATGAAAAGATTTAGCGGAGGATTGATATTAATTCCTGGATTGCTTCGTCATTCTCCGCATCCGCTCCGAATTCCTCGCAATGACAGCCACCTGCGGTGGCTGTCCGGACGAAAACCTGCGGTTTTCGTCATTGCGAGCGGAGCGAATGCGGAGCGAAGCAATCCATTTAAGAAGTCCGACCTTAAGAAGCCGGACTTGTCAGGTTCTTAGGCGTAAGAAGTCCGACCTGTCGGGTATGGTTTGGCGTAAGAAGCCGGACTTGTCAGGTATGGTTTGGCGTGTGGTTGCTGACAAGTCCGGCTTCGTGGAAAATTGTGTGTCAAAAGTCCGACTTGTTGAGTATGGTTTGGCGCGTGGGTGTCAACAAGTCGGACTTCGTGGAAAAACGTGGTTGCCCGCCTTGCAACTTGTCCCTTGTAACTTTTGACTTGAACCAGCTTCACGGAAAATGTGTGGGGTGTCATTTTGTGTGGTTGTCCGACTTGCAACTTGCTCCTTTTTCCTTGGAACTTGAACTGACTTGCAACTTGCTTCTTGCAACTTTTAACTTGAGCCGACTTCCTGAAAAATTTGCGGTCTCTGTAAAATGTGTGGTTGTTGTTGTTTTCCGCGTCTTTCCGCGTTTTTTTCCGCGACCGTCAGCGGCCCGAAGGCTATCCGAAGGGCATGAGTTATCCACAGTTTTCCCCAATAATCACCTTGCATAAAAATTATCCTATGGTTTAATAATAGACAGCTGCGAGCATGGGGCTCGTAGCCTCTCACAAGATGGGGCATTCGCCCCAAAAAAAGGAGAAAACGCTATGAAAAGCATGATCTCGGCCCGTTGCGGGCCTCCGGCAGCTCTGGCTGACGAAAAGACCTATATCGACTCTAACGCGGCCAATACCACCATCCCCGGAGCCGTGGACGACGGCTGCTGCGCATCTTCCCGCCAAGCGTAGCGCCCAAGTTAGCACCCCGAGTCCTGATTTCTGTCCCTAACAGAGGGGATTGGATATCAGAAGGCGGGTGTGCGACGGGGTAGACTTTGATTCTGCCCTGAAACCCAACCCCAGAGGGAGCGCCTCGCTCCATCTGGGCCCCACCACTCATTGCGAGTGGTTTTTTATTGTCCCTCAAAGAACATCCCTGGGACGTACCACATCGCCCGGCACAGTAGGCAACTTTTAGCACAGCTTCGTCATTCAAATATTTATTGGCATTATAAAAAGACAAATGATAAAATATTAAATGGAATATCTTTAAATTTTTTCAGGAGGCTAGTATGCCTATCACAGACGAAAACATTCGTAACTGTCTCCCGCTGGCTTGGAAAACGGTGGAGGATAATATTGTTCGTTTTGCTGGAAAGGGGGCGGAGACCACCTTCAAGATACCGGCAAAAGGAACCATTCTCACCGACGGAGGCAAGCCAAAATTTATTGTTTTTAATTTGGCTTTTGGAGTGGCTGAGGGGGAATATGTTCCCGATGAAAAAATGGTGTCGGCCACTCTGCTTTTGGAGAAGGATAGAGAAGAGTGGTTAGTCAAATGGATTGAATTTTCCATCATTTATCCTAAGCCTGATAAAAAACTAAGGCTTGAAAGGAGTCATGGTGGAGAATACCAGGCATCAGCTCAGGATGCTTACAGTTTCCTGAAGGGAGCGGCTTAACTTTAGGGGGCAGGGATGCTCCCTTTTCTGTATCTAAGTTTTTTTTATAATTCATTTTATTAAAAAACTATGATTGTTATAAAAACTTGATTTTTAACCCCATTGCTTGTATAATGCAGGGAATTATTTAGATTAAAATTAAAGATTATGGCAAAAAGAACTACCGGAGTTGGAAACAACAAAACCTCCCGAAGCAAAAAGACAGCCAAGAGATTGGCCATCAAAGCCGAAATGTTGGCCAAAAAAGAAGCCGCTTTGGGATATAAAGGAAAGAGAAAATAAAAATAAAAAACAACCGCAAGGTTGTTTTTTTAAATAAGCCGGCGTATCAAATCAGATATACCAAAAACCGCGAGGCCTACCACCCCCGGCGTAGTAGAATTACTACGCCGGGGGTGGTAGGAGGGTGGTGGGCTAGTAAATCTCCTTAAACTTTTTTAAGTCAGATTCACTAAATTCATTGCCGGAACCGGAGATATGATATTTTTCTTTCCATCTTTTCAGGGAGGCAGCAGTAGTTTTTCCAAAGTAGCCATTGGCTGAAACATCTCGGGGGAAGACTTTTTCGTATTTCAGCATATTCTGCAATTCTTTAACGGCCCTTCCTTTATCTCCCAATTTAACCGGTTTTAGCCCGGTGAATTCCGGTTTCGGCAGATATTTGAATGGGTCGGTGTAGGCATTGTGGGCGGCGATGGGCACGGTCATTTTTTTTCCGTAGCAACGGCCCGGATAGGAGTGGGAAATAGTTTTGATCTTAACTCCCTTGGTGTAATAAATAGTAAAATGCAGGTGAGGCCCGGTGGAGTAACCGGTATTTCCCGATAGGCCGATTTTTTGACCTCGCTTGACTTTCTCTCCTTTTTTGACTTTGATGGCTGAAAGGTGAGCATACATGGAAGCCAGACCGTTGCCGTGGTCAATAACAATCCAACGACCGTATTGAACTCCCCGGCAAACCTTGGTGGTATCTCCGGTGGCCAAAACCGTTCCATCCATCACCGAATAAATCGGAGTTCCCACGGGCACACCCAGGTCAATGCCATTATGACCTTTTCCGTTATAGTAAATCTCCCGGAAGGTGGTCAGGCCGAAAAACTGAGTAACCCAATGGGTGTCCTTTGGTCAGGGCGGTGTCGGTCAGAAAAACAATCCGACCTTTTCCGGAGGTACAGTGCTTTTATCAAGAGCGAATTTTAATTTTGATTCCAATTTAAAAAGTTCCTCCTCAAATTCTTTTTTGGCTTTAATTTGCTCGGCTAAAAGTTTTTTAAAATTCTCTTCCTTATTTTTAGTCACCCTCAGGAGATAGTCCTTATTCTTTTTATTCTGTTCCAGGATGAGTTTCTTATCAGCAAGATTTTCCTTTTCTTGGTCCAATTTTTTATTTTTATCTTCTTTAATTTTTTTGGTGCTCTCCAGCTCGGCCAAAACTTTTTTATATCTTTTAATATTTTCAGTAAAAATATTTTGAATTTTTTCCAGGCGGGCGGCTTCCTCGGCCACCTCGGAGATATTTTTCCCGGCCAAAAGAGTCTCAAAGAGGGAGCGGTTGGAAACCTGATTTAAATAAAAGAGATTTAACTTTAGGTTTTTTTTCAGCTTTTCAATTTTTTGAGTATTTTCGGCGATGTTTTCCGAAAGGTTTTTAATCTCTTTGTTTAACTTTTCAATTTCCCTGTTTTTCTGATAGATAACTTTTTTCAGTTTTGAGTTAAGGTAGTTTAAATTGGCAATTTCTTTTTTCAGACTGGCCGACTGGCCGGCATATTCTTTAACCTTTTTTTCCGATTCGGCGATGGCTTTTTCCAATCTTTTAATCTCGGCATCCTGTTGAGCGATTTTTTCTTTAATTTCTTGTTCACTTTCGGCTAAGGAAAAATTTAAGGAAAAGGTAAAAAAGGATGCCGGAATAAGGAGAAATAATAAAAATATTTTTTTTGAAGATAGATTTTTCACGATGGAAAGATTATAACATGAAGACAAAAAGAAAACGGGCCTATCTTAGATTAGAGTCTGAATCATAGAACTTTGCTTTATTCAAAATTTAATTTTTAAATCATTTTTCTGGATCCCGGATAGTTGACCAAGCACCACTTTTGAAAAAAATATTTAGCTGAAACTGAACTTTTTGTGTTTTCAGGAACTAAAATTTTAAAACCTTTTTATTCCTACAAAAGTGGTGCTCGGTCGCTTCCGGGATGACAAGCACCAAAGGTGCTTGTCCCGACAGCAACCGAAGGTTGCTGTCATCCCGGAAGCCCCAGCACTTTTACAAAATACAAAAATAATCTTTTTGCTTTTTAAAAAATAAAATTGTAAGTTTTCGGTTTATCTTTTTAAAAGAAAAGTGCTGGGAGCTATCCGGGATCCAGATTCTAAAAAAGAATAGAAAAGAGAGAAAGCTTTTATATAGTCACAATCTAAGAATAATTAAAAAAACCATACTCTTTTATGGTAAAATAAAAAAATGAACAATGAAGGAAAATGAGAAGATGAGGAAAAATGAATTTTTGAAGATAGAAAAGATGGAGCAAAAAATAGCGAAGTGGAATATATTAGAGCTATAAAATATTTTACTTTGTTTTTTGTAATTTTTTCTCTGATTATTTTTCTGTTGATAAAATATTTGAAATAAGATATTTTTTGAAAGAAGTCCGACTTGTCGAGTATGACGCGGCGTGTGGGTGTTAACAAGTCGGACTTCGTGGAAAATGTGTGGGGTGTCATTTTGTGTGGTTGCTCGACTTGCAACTTGCCCCTTGTTCCTTGGAACTTGAACTGACTTGCAACTTGCCCCTTGCAACTTATAACTTGAACCGACTTCGTGGAAAATAACTAATCAATAAAGTAAAAACTATGCCCGAATTACCTGAAGTCCAGACCGTTGTGGATGGATTAAACAAAAAAATAAAATCCAAAAGAATCAAAGATCTTTGAACGGATTACAAATCCGATTTTTACCACGGCAAAGATAATATTAAAGATCCGGCTTTTTTCCGAAAATTTAAAAAAGCCGTTATGGGAGCAAGAGTTTTGGAAGTTAAGCGAAGAGCCAAAAATATTTTTATCTATTTGGATAATGAAAAAGTTATTTTGGTTCATTTAAAAATGACCGGCCACTTTCTTTTCGGTGACTATTTCTATGATAAAAAGGAAAAAATTTTTACACCCAAGGGTGGTTGAATTGAAAGAGGTGAAATAAGGAAAAAACCGAAGCTTCAAAAAGAAATTGAAAAAAATCCTCTAAGAGATCCTTTCAATAAATTCATTCATTTTGCCATTACTTTTTCCGATGGAAAAGTTCTGGCCCTTTCCGATATGAGAAAATTCGCCACTGTTTCTCTTTTGGACAAAAGTGAATTGGAAGAAAAAGTTATTTCAAAAATTGGCGTAAAGGCAAAATCCGGTGGGTAAAATCACCGGATTTCCTTTATCTGTAACAAAGACCAAAGATTATCTATTTTGTAAAATAGATAAATGGTCAAAATAACAAAAAGAAGGGCTAAAAG
>JALVSO010000015.1 GCA_027024305.1 Candidatus Parcubacteria bacterium
CATTTTCTAAAAAATGCAGTTTTATAACGGGGTCTTTGGAAGAAGCCTCTCCGCAGGCCTTAAGTTGGCACTGAGCATCTTTTACACTTCGTGCTGTGACTGGAACTTTTGTTCCGCTCTCAAGCTCCGCTTCCCATTTGCAGAGCCAGCCTTTTGATGTTCCCATGACATTATCCTCTTGGTTGAAAACTATTTAAAGTCTAGGATTTTTAAAAAATAAGTCAAGCCTTTATCCGGGTTATTTTGTGGAGAAGTAATTGACAGGTTTTTTATTTAATTTTAGAATTTATTTAGTTTTCTTTTTAAAAGAGGGTGTGAAATGAAAGAATCTAAAAGAAGAGAGTTAGTATCAGCTATAATCCAAATTTTTTGGAAAGCTCCAGAAAATTTGGCTCGGGATATGGATGTTTCCATTATGCGGAAAGAGAAGGTCGTTAAGGTGACCAACAACCCCGGTTTTTTGAAAGGGGTTTATTGGGATATCGCCTCTATTCAGAAGGCGGTGGTTTCCTTAGGTATTGTGGCTCTGGTTAAGCAAGGGAAAGTTTTCCTTGACGATCCGGTTTCAGAGTACCTGCCAATTCAGGGGGCTCACACTGACCAGCTAACCATCAGACACCTGATGGAATATTCCTGCGACTTTAAAATCAGTGAACAGTATTACACTGTTTCGGATCTTTTGACCGCAGGCTTGAGATATGAGCCGGGTACGGCATACACCTATCGGAATTCCCAGCACATCCTGCTGGCGGAAATTCTGCGGGTTGCCGGCGAAAAAGTCTCCCTTAAGGATTCCCTGGCTTCAATTTTGACTAGGGAGGGGTTTGACTTCTCCGGGGGTTTCAAATTTCCCCATGAGTTCTCCCAAGACGATTTTGTTATTCGTTCTTCCGAGGACAGGGCTTTGTTACCCCAGGATGGTCTGGCCCGTTGGCTGATTGAAGAGGGTAAAGAACAGGAGCCCGGTCACGCCGGAGCTTTTACCACAAGTGATTTTCTGCTTTCCCTGGGTGATTTTATTATCCGGTCGGAAGTGGGGAAAAGCTATGTAGACTTTATCCGACGGTCAAACTTTCTGGCCAATGAGAAGACCGGTCTGGTTTATTCAGCCGGTGCTTCCATTCGTCGGG
Organism: Candidatus Parcubacteria bacterium; assembly: GCA_027024305.1. GTDB lineage: Bacteria > Patescibacteriota > Minisyncoccia > Phycocordibacterales. Next base: position 1,131 of record JALVSO010000015.1, read on the forward strand.
GAGAGTTTACCGGTCATGATGATTTTGACCGGGAGCATATTGCTCTGATGGGCTATGCCGGTCCGGCAGTCTATATTTGGCCAGAAAAAGAACTGGTGGTGGCCATTATGTTGAATAGTCACTACTATCAGGATCCTGAGGGGGTTCGCCCCGATGAAGTTTATGACTTTCGGGTTAGAATCCTGAGAATAGTCCTGAAAATTATGGGGCTTTGATTTCCAGACTTTGGGGCGCGACGCAGTCGCGCCCCTTTCTTTTTGTGTTAAAATGAAGTAATAAGATGAGTAAAAGGGGTATAGATATTATTTCACGAAGATTTTCTTCCTTTGAAAAAGAAGCTCTGAAAGAAATAATGAATTTAAAAAATGACGATTTAATCTATGAGCTGGGTGCCGGTTCGGCTCGTTTTTCCATTATTTCTGTTTTCATGAATAAGAAAGTAATTTCCCTGGATTTGAATTTTGAAAAAAGCTTTTGAAAGCTTTGGATTTTGAAAAGAATATTTTCTTTGAAAAAGTGGAAGATTCAAAAAAGAGATATTTCAAAAATGAACTATGGTGACTTTCAAGATAATATTTCTTTCATCTTTGCCGGTCGTTTTATTCACTATTTGAAATATCAAGAGGCAAAACGATTATTAAAGATTTTAGCCAGGAAGACCGGCAATGGGGCCAAGCTTTATTTTTCCGTTTCCGGCATTGATTCTGATTTGGCTAAAAACTACCTTGGCAAGGGAATAGATATAGAAAAAAGGTTTTTTAAAATTGATAAAAGTCTTAGAAAAAGATTTGAAATGGGGGAGAAAGTTTGTCTGTATACGGAAGAGGAGGTTGAAAGTCTCTTTTCAAAGTATTTTAAGGTTGTAAAGGTTGAGAAAACAACCTTTGGAAATATAAATATTGGGGTAAGA
>JALVSO010000016.1 GCA_027024305.1 Candidatus Parcubacteria bacterium
CGTTCGGACAGGTATTCCCTGTCCGCGGTGGCTACGGGGGGTGCCGCCACCTCTACCTCCACTGCCACCGGCGGAGCCGGGGGGAATGGTTACGGTGGCAACACCGTAATCAACCCCCCCTCCCCCCGGAGGGCGTAAGCCCCCTCCGGGGGACACCGGAGGCAATCCGCCTCCGCCCCCGCCGGGAGGCAATCCTCCCGGCGGAGGGACCGGGGGGCAGTTCTAACTTTTCGGTTGACAGGGAAGTCGGCCGGAAGGTAAGTGGGGAGGGCGAGCGCAAGCGAGCCCTCCCCGGGTTTGGGGGTATTTCAAGGAGCGAAGGTTTAAAGGACGGGTTGGTACTCGGCCTTTTTTTGTGTCCAATAAAATAGGGATATTTTATTGGACACCGCGGAATAACGCGGAAGTGACGCAGGAAGTCCGACTTGTCAGGTATGGTTTGGCGCGTGGATGCTGACAAGTCGGACTTCGTGAAAAAGCGTGGTTGTGTGTAATTTTTTCTGGATCCCGGATAGCTCCCAGCACTTTTCTTTTAAAAAGCAAAAAGATTATTTTTATGTTTTATAAAAGTGCTGAGGCTTCCGGGATGACAACGACCGAGCACCACTTTTGTGGGAATGGAAAGTTTTAAAGTTTTAGTTAGTGAAACCGCAAAAAGTTTAGTTTCAGCTAAATATTTTTTTCAAAAGTGGTGCTCGGTCGCTGCAAGGAGGAACGACGAAGCAATCCGGAAAGTAAATATTTTAAAAAGATTACCATAGAGCCAAAGTGGATAAAAGGTGCAGAACTCATATAAGGCTAAACTATTGACTTTCTGTCAATTTTTTGTTAAAATCTCCCGGCAATAGTTTATATTATGGATTTTATCGGTCATTGGGGGGTTTTTTAGGCTTGACATTGACTTTATTTAATGTATAATATAGTTATTATAAATTTAATTTAATTAAAAAAAATATGAAAAAGTTATTTAAAATATTAACTATTTTGAGCTTGATATTCTTGGGGGCTGTGGCCGATGCCAGAACCGCCAATGAGGATCCTGCCGGGATTGATACGGTGTTAGTTTCAGATAGCGCCTACAGAAATTGACAGCACTCACAGACCATTGACCCAACAAGTCAGAGCACTGTTTCTTTTAATATTCATTACTATGCTTGGCACGAGGGAGCTCGGAATATGAGAGCACAAATAGATGCTTTAGACAATGTGGTTTTTGAAGCCAATAGTCCAAGAACTGTCAGGGGGGCTGTGTGAGCAGATAATCTATCAAGATCAAATGGTTCAGCTATCTTAACCTTTACTAAAAAGGCAAAACTAAGATTGATGTACACATCAATTCAAAAAAATTCTTGTAAATCAGTTAGTTGTCAGGAAGGTTCTGCACCAAATGTTTTTTCAGCAAGTGGTCAAAATGTTGGAAATTTTCCGGTAAAGGATAATAGTAACTATTACGGAAATGTGGTGGTGACCTATTCCGTTACACCGGTTAATGACACACCATCTCCAGTAAATGGACAATGTTCATCAAATGTAAATCAGTGTGTGAAAGGAACATTTGTTGATTTGGCTGATACATCAACTCAGTATAGATGAGAATGTAGGGGAGCAAATGGAGGTTCCGATGCTCAATGTTCTCAGAACAAACCAATTACCGTTGGAACTTTAAACACAAAATCAGCAACAAATATTTCCAAAAATTCAGCCCTTCTAAGGGGAGAGGTGGTTGATGGAAGAAAGATTGATACTTGATTTGTTCTTTCCAGGGATAGAAATAATCTTTCCTGTTCAAACTCAAGCATTAAGGTTGATCACAGGGGTGGTTTGTATAACGCCGGAGAAAGTTTTTCAGAAATGGCTCACGGTCTAAAACCTGATACAACCTATTATTATAGATCTTGTGGTCAGGATTTTAATTATCCTGGACATCCAAGAATTGATGGAAATATTGTTTCATTTAGAACTGATTCCAATAATGACACCGATCCTATTCTTGGAGAATTAAATACAAAATCGGCAAGAAATATTTCCAAAAACTCAGCACTTTTGAGAGGAGAAGTAACAGAGGGAAGAAAGATTGATACTTGATTTGTTCTTTCCAGAGATAGAAATAATCTTTCTTGTTCAGATTCAAGTATAAAAGTTGATCATAAAGGAGGTTTATATGATGCCGGAGAAAGTTTCTCAGAGATGGCTTATGGTTTAAGCTCAGATACTCTTTATTATTATAGAACTTGTGGTGTTGATTATAACTACCCAGGACATCCAATGGTTGATGGGAACATTGTAAGTTTTAGAACCGATGCAGATTCAACCCCATCCGGAGACAATTTAGACATTGATACCTACTCAGCAACCAATATTGACGAAGACTCTGCAAAATTAAAAGGTAGAGTATCCGGAGCGAATAATGTAAGAACTTGATTTGCTCTTTCAAGAACTGACTCAACACCGGAGTGTACAGATAGTTCAGAAAGATATTCTGTTTCCGGATCCTATGATGATGGAGATTATTTCTCAAGGACAGTTAACTCATTAAGAGAAGATACCAGATATTACTTTAGAGCCTGCGGAGAAGACACTGATGGAAATATAGATTATGGTTCAGTTAAAACATTTAGAACAGACAGCTCAACTGATCCGGTTCAAGACAAGGCGGAGGTGTTTACAGATCTACCAAGTAATATCTATGCCTATTCAGCGCAATTAAATGGGCATGTAAAAGTAAATGATACGGTTAATCCAAGGGTGTACTTTGTCTATGGAAGAACTCCAAGCAATATGAACCGATCAACATCCTACTTGGCCGTAAGTAGTGACACCTACTTCCAGGCCATCACCGGTCTCAGACCAAATACCACCTACTACTACCAAGCGGTGGTTAGGGATGATAACGGAGTGGTTGATAGAGGTATTATCAGATCTTTCAGAACAAGGAATATTGTAGTTCCGAATCCAAACCCAAGACCAAGACCAACCCCTAATCCGATTGATGATGTAACCATTACCGTTGAAAATGTTGTAACGGAAAATGTGGCCTTGCAAATCAATAAATGGGTATCCAACGACCGAATCAGAGGTTATGCTACGGAGGTTAGTGCCCTGCCCGGAGAAACCCTTTACTACAAGGTTAGAATTGTGAACAACACCGATGAGCCGATGACCAATATTACGGTGACCGACTCAATTCCATCGGGAGTGATTCTAAATGATGATTCCAACTACAACGAAGCGGATAAATTCGTAACCTGAGAGGTTGAGAATTTGGATCCGGGAGAGTCTAGGGTTTTCATTACCGAGATTAAGGTTGATGAAAATGCCAGATATGGAGATGTAATTGTTTCCGCGGCTAAAATCAAGAGCAATGAAAAGACTGAATGGACCAACGAAGTGAGAATCTATGTGGAAGACACTTCTTTGGATAACCGACAGGCTGCTTCCATCTTTGGATCCGGCTCCGGCTTCTTGCCAACAACCCTATTTGGTTGATTGGTCCTACTGGCCTTCGTGCTATTAATTGCTTACTTGGTTTCAAAAATTTTGGAAAGCAACCGAGAGTCCAAAATTGCCATGGCTCAATTAAGGGCGGTGGAGGCTGAGAAGTTCAATAACGCCAATAGGGATTAGTTGGTTTTGAGAAAAATTTAGATTTCTTCTGAAAAAAGCGACCATCGGTCGCTTTTTTCTTTTTGCTTTTAGGTCGGCCACCGGGGTCTTCGATTTAATGATTCCTTTCCTTGAAGTTTCATTTCGTTGCCAAAAGGCTTTAAAAATAATATAATAAAAAAATGGAAAAAATAATTACCGATGAAAAAAAAATAGATGAGCTTTTAACTCGTTCCGTGGAAGAGGTAATCGTTAAAGAAGATTTAAAAAAGAAGCTTCTATCCGGAGAGAAGTTGAAAATAAAGTTGGGTATTGACCCCACCTCTCCCAATTTGCATTTGGGACGGGCGGTTACTCTTTGAAAATTGAAAGATTTTCAAGATTTGGGCCACGAGATTATTTTAATTCTGGGGGACTTTACCGGAACCGTGGGGGACACCTCTGACAAGGAATCGGAGCGCCCCATGCTTGGTCCGGAACTGGTCATGGAGAATATGAAGACCTATGAAAAGCAAGCCTCCAAGATTTTGGATATGTCCCGGGTTAGGGTGGTCAAAAATTCGGAATGGCTGGCCGGTCTTGGCTTTGCTGAAATCGGCAAGCTGGCCGATGCCTTTTCGGTTAATGAATTCTTACAGCGAGAATTGATTAAAAAAAGATTGGAAAAGGGTAGTCGGATTTCTTTACGGGAATTTCTCTATCCTCTGATGCAGGGTTATGATTCGGTGGCCTTGGAAGCCGATGTGGAAATTGGAGGAACCGATCAAAAATTTAATGTTTTGGCCGGAAGAACTTTGCAGAAACTCTATGGCCAAGAACCGCAAAATGTTCTTTTACTTGGACCTTTGTTGGAAGGAACCGATGGGCGAAAAATGTCTTCTTCCTGGGGTAATACTATCAATCTTTTAGACGAAGCCGATGAAATGTTCGGTAAGGTTATGTCGGCTCGGGATGAATTGATAGAACAGTATTTCATTCATGCCACCAGAAAAGATTTATCGGAAATTAAAGAAATTTTAAAGAAAGAACCCCGGGATGCCAAACTGGACCTGGCCTTTGAAATTACCAAGATTTACCACGGCGAGGAAGAGGCTGAAAAAGTCCGAGAAAATTGAATTACTCAATTTTCCAAAAAAGGTGTGCCCGATGATTTGCAGGAATTTTCCTTTGAGCGAGGAATTAAAATTTTGGATATTTTAAAAAAGGCCGGACTGGTTTCCTCCAACAAGGAGGGGAAAAGAAAGATTGACGAAGGAGCGGTTAAAATCCTGGATGGCGAAGGTAATGAGCTGGAAACCATAGGCGATTATTTTCGGGAAATTGAACCGGGAGAAAAGGTTCTAAAATTGGGAAAAAAAATGGTTAAAATCAAAATCCAATAATGATCCAAGAACACCGAGGTCTTGCCTCGGTGTTTTTATTTCAAATCACTTCATCTTTTGCCGATGGCCTCGGAAACTTTTAGAGGCACCTGTTTGTATTTTTCGTCCAGTTCCGCATTCTCTATAACCGATTCCATTATTTTTTTCAGAGAGGGAGTGATTTTTTCCAGCAATTCGTCCTTAATTTCGTAGATGAGCTCATCGTGAACCTGGGCCAGGATTTTAACATTATCTTTCACTTTTTCTTTTTTCAGAAAATCATCTATTTCAATCATGGCCAATTTTACAATATCACCAGTGGCCGTTCCTTGGATGGGAGCATTAACGGCCATGCGTTCGGCCATGGCTCGGATAAAGGGTTGCTTGGAATTTATCTCCGGAAAAAATCTCTTGCGACCAAAGAGGGTGGTGGAATAACCCTTTTCTTTAACCTCTTTTTTGGTTTTTTCAATGAAGGAAGCCAGGCCGGAAAATTTTTTAAAATAATCGTCCAAATACTGACGAGCATCGGCCAAACCAACTTCTTCTTCGGAGCCCTCTTGAAGAGATTTTCGCAGGGAGGTGGCCCCCATGCCGTAGAGAATACCAAAATTGATAACCTTGGCCTTTCGTCGGTTGGCCGGAGTTTCTTCTCCGAAAATTTCCATGGCCACGGCCGAATGAATATCTTTATCTTTTTGAAAGGCCTCCATCATTTTTTTATCTTGGGAAAGAATGGCTGCCACCCGCAATTCAATCTGGGAGTAATCCATGGAAACCAGAGAAAATCCTTTCTGACTAATGAAAGCCGAGCGAATTTCCTTGCCATAGAAACCGGAAGTGGGAATGTTTTGGATATTGGGATTTTTGGAAGCCATGCGACCGGTGGCGGTGCCCAGTTGCAAAAATTCCGGATGCAGGCGATTTTTTTCATCCACCAGGGGAATAAGATTGTCAATATAGGTGGAAAGCATTTTGGAGAGCTCCCGGTGTTCCAGGATTAAATCAATGATTTTATGTTCTCCTTTCAATTTAAGTAATTCCGATTCCTTGGTGGAGATGACTCCCTTGGGAGTTTTTTTCAGCCCCTTGGCCGGCAGGGCTAATTTTTCAAAAAGAATTTTAGACAGTTGCTGGGTGGATTTCAGGTTAAATTTTTCTCCGGCTATTTTATAGACTTCCTCTTCAATTTCTTCAGCCCGACGACTGAACTTCTCGGAAAGCTCCCTCATTTTTTCAACGTTAATCAAAAAACCGTTGGTGGTCATTTCTTGGACGATGGGGATTAGGGGGTATTCAATTTCCTCCCAGACAAAGTTTAAATCATATTTTTTGATTTCTTTTTTAATATTTTTTTCGGCCTCTTCAAAATCTTCCCCGAAATTTAAAACATCGTCCAGAGTGGGGGAGTGGATATTGGGGTTCAGAAGAGAAACAGCCAGTTTTAATTTGGCCACTTTTTTTTCTTGATCGGCGGAAATTTCCCTCCGGGAAATTTCCGCCTCATTATCATCCAAGCCCAAACTCTTCTGCAATCTCTCATTGAGAGCTCGAAACTCATATTTTCGGAAAACCTTTCCGGTCCGGGAGAGGTCAATACTTTCAATAAATTTTTTCTCGGGCAGTTTAAAATCCAGAGGCACATCTTTTTTAATTGTAGCCAATTCCTTGGAAAAGAAAGCTTCTTCTCGGCCATCTTTTAAAAGTTTTATAATTCGCGGAGTAATTTTTCCCACTTTAAAATTTTCTTGAAAATAGCCATCGCTTTTATCCAAAGCTTCATAGATTTTTTCCAGGGAGCCGAAATTTAAAATTAGGTTGGTAGCCGTTTTGACTCCGATGCCGGTCACCCCGGGAATATTGTCGGAGTTGTCACCGGCTAGACCTTTGAAGTCCGGGATTTTATCTGGTGAAAAACCGTATTTTTCTTCAATGGCTTTTTGGTCATAGATGATGGTTTCCGAGCCTTTTTTCAGGGTATAAATAAGTACTCGATTATCATCCACCAGTTGAAAAGTATCCATATCCCCCGAAGCGATATAGATTTTATTTTCCTCATCCTTTTTTAAAATTTCCGCCAGGGTTCCGATAATATCATCGGCTTCAAAACCTTCCTTATCATAGATGGGTACTCCAAAGGCCTTGAAAATATCTCGGCTTTCTTTGATTTGTTCCACCAAATCATCATCGGCTTTTTTCCGCCCGTCCTTGTAGCCCTCAAAGGCTTCGTGGCGAAAAGTCGGTTTGGGTAGGTCATAGCAAGCCAGAACATAGTCCGGTTTTAATTCTGAAACAATGGAAATAAGCATGGTGGAAATTCCATAGAGAGCTCCCGTGGGCTTGCCGGCTCTGGTGGCAAAATCCGGCAGGGCGTGGTAGGCTCGGTGGATGATGGCATGGGCGTCCAGCAAAACTATTTTATTTTTAAAATCTTTTTTCATGGTCTAAGTATAGCATTTTAAAAAGAATCTTTTTAATGTTATTATTAGTCATATAATAATAGAAATATGTTGAAAAATAAAAAAGTATTTGTTTTGACTTTTGTCTTTCTTTTCTCTTTTGGTTCTTTTGTTTTTGCCGAGAGCAAGGAGTGGGATTTTGAAAAAGCGGGGGAGTATATTTTTAATGGTGATAAAATAAATATTGCCGGAGGTAAGGCGATGCCGGCCTTGGTTTTTACTCCGGCCGAGGAGGTTCCCGAAGATGAGGCCAAGTCCTGGGGAGCGGCGGCTGCTGACTTTGACGGTGACGGCGATTTGGATGTTTATGTGGCAAACTGGGGACAGAATAAACTATGAATTAATGAAGGAAATAATAAATACCGGGCCAGGGATATCCGGGGGGATGAGGGAAATTCTCAGGCCGTAGCGACCGCTGATTTTAACGGTGATGGAGCTCAGGACATATACGTGGCCAATTATAACGGACAAAATCATTTATGGATTAATGATGGAAAGGCTAATTTTGAAGCCCATGACATTCTTGGAGACGGGGGTTATTCTTTTGCTGTCACCGTTAAAGATTTTAACGCTGATGGTCTTTTGGACATTTATGTTCACAATGCCGACGGCAATAATCGTTTGTGGTATGGCGGTTACTATTCCGATGAGAATTACAGTCCTTGGATTATGCCGGTTAATTATCAGCATTTTAGAAAAAGTTTTGATGCTTTTTCAGCTGATGCCGACGGGGAAGTTGGGTTTCAAGTAACCATAGACGGTGGTTTTAGCTGGCATCACTGGGATGGTAGTCAGTGAAGAGAAGCTTCAAAAATAAACGGAGAGGAAAGTTCCACGGCTGAAGAAATTGATGAGCATATGGACTCGCTTCTAAAATCTTCCGAGGATCGAAATTTCAGATTTAAATGAAAAGCTTTTTTAAACCTAAACAATAAAGTTTCTTCTTTATCATCAGTCAAGATGTCCTATGATGAACCAAATTATCCACCGGAGTTTCTTAACTTTAAACCGGAAATTGACGTGGTGGAGGGAGAGAAGAATGTGGCCAAAGTGGAGGCCGTGGATAAAAACCGGAGGCAAAAAATAAGTTTCGCGCTGGCTGGAGAAGACGCTCAATTGTTTGAAATTGACAGCGCTGGCGGAGAGATAAGTTTTTTAAATCCACCGTCTTTCAGTGAACCTAGGGATAATAATGAGGATAATATCTATGAAATAAAAGTTATCGCTACCGACAGTGGTTATCCCGAGGAAAGTGTTATTGAGAATCTCTCTGTTAAAGTTCTGGATCAAAAGTTAAAATTACTATCCTTTGGAGGTAAGAGCGATGTGGAATTTGCTACCAGTGAGGGGAAAAAAGAAGTCTTGATGGTGGAGGCAGCAAAGGTTTTGGAAGATTCCGGAGAAATAGTTTATTCGCTGCTTCCCGGTGGGGATAGCGAAGCTTTCATGGTTGATCCGGCCGGGGGGGCTCTCTCTTTCGAGGTGGAGTCCGACTATGAAAATCCGAAAGATAGAAATAGAGATAATGTTTATGAGGTTTCGGTTAGGGCTACGGACAGCCTTTCCGACGATTTCGTGGTTCAGAATTTTGAGATTACCGTTTTGGATGTGGAGGAGAACGAAGCCCCGGTTATTCTAACCGGCGATAGGGATGAAGAGGTTTCCGCCGATGAGTTTAAGAAGCGAGTTACCGCAATAAAAACAGAGGATCCTAACGGAGATGGTGTGAGTCTGGCCTTGGGAACATATGGTGATAGTGATCTTTTTGAAATAAATTCCGAGAGTACCGATTTGAGTTTTCGACAGGCTCCGGACTATGAAAACCCAAAGGATAGAAATAGAGACAATATCTATGAGGTTGAAATTATAGCCACCGACGATGGAAACCCACCGTTAAGCAGTTCAAAGATTATCAAGGTCTACGTTAATAATTTGGGACGTCCGCAGATTTTGTTCTATCGGGGTGGAAGCAATGAAGAAGTTTGTAAAGATAGCCGGGCAAGTAATTTTTCTCCCAACGGAATTCATAATCAGAAGCTGTGTGTCTATGAGAAAGATGACTATAACTACGGCCAAAGAAAAGTAGTTTATACTTGTCCCACCGATAAGCTTTTGACACAGAACATGATCATTGGTGATCGGGACGGAAAATATTCCGGTTGAGAAAAAGACATTATTAGAGAGGTGAAAATTTTGCAGGAGCATTTAAAGAGGCTTGGTTTTGAAATGGGAGAAATTGATGGTGATTTCGGCCCGAAGACCCTTGAGGGGGTTAGGTGGGCCCAGAGAAGGTTTGGTATAGAAGAGGATGGAATGGTCGGGCCGGAATTCCAAAGAAAAGTAAATTCTTCCTGTGCCGATGATTCGGGCAGAGGAAATCCGCTGCCACCGGAAGAGGAAAAAGATATTGATGACATCAGCAGCGGGGATTATAATAAAGACGATTTGAACAGGTCACTAAATCAGATGAAATGGATGATTCAGGAGTTAATAAACAAGATTAGACTGTAGCTTTTTGCAGAGAAGCGCGCCGGAGGTGCACTTCTTTTTTGTTGTTAAATTTTAAACCGCTAAGAAGTTAAAATTCAAATAAAAGCTATGTTAGAATGTTTTTTATGAAAAAACAAGTTATTTTTATTCACGGCGGAGAGGTTTTTCAAAACTATGAGGATTATTTAAATCAATTAAAAAAATGAGAATATCGTCCAAATTTTATTTTAGAAAAAAGATGGAGTAAATCATTGGTTGATGAATTGGGAGATGATTATGAAGTTCATAGGCCGATAATGCCATGTAAATATAATGCCAAGTATTTGGAGTGGAAGATTTGATTTGAAAAAGTTTTGGTTCGTGTGAAAGATAAAGTGATTTTAATTGGACATTCTTTGGGTGCTACTTTTTTACTAAAATATTTAAGTGAAAATTCTTTATCGCTTAAGATTGAAAAATTAATTTTAGTTGCTCCGGCTTTTTTTAATGAAAAGGAGTGGGGTTTGGGTGACTTTAATTTTAAGTTAAACAGAGAAAATATTTTAAAACAAACAAATAAAATTTATTTGATGCACTCCAAAGATGATCCGGTGGTTCCCTTTGGACATTCCCAAAAAATAAAGGATGAATTTCCGGAAGCCGAGCTGATGGTTTTTGAAGACAGGGGTCACTTTTTGGGGGAAGATTTTCCGGAAATCATTGAGTTGATAAAAAGTTAAAAAATATTTGTTTAAAGAGTAATTTAGCTGTATTATGGAAGTATGAATAAATTAAAATTGTGAAAATTGCAATACCTTTGGGAAAGATATTTTAAAGATAAAAAAAGCTCTGAGTGGAGAGAGTCTATTCCCGACAAGGTTTTTGGGATTAAATTAAAGAAGAATATTTTAAAAAATTATCTAAAGGGGGCTTCCAAATTTTCCAAGGACTTTTTTTTGGTAACCGAGCCCGATTTTGAGAAATCTCCTCACCCGGTTTTTGTAGATAAATATAGAGACAATAGAAGCGGAGAGTCTTTTAATGAATATTTTGGATTAAAAAAACAGCAATTATTTTTTCAAAAACTTTTTGTCCGGGAGATACCGGTTTATTTGATAGATAACCATAATAAAGCTCTCTATCCTTTTTTGGAAGTTAAAGAAGCCCTGGGTCAAAAAATAAATATTGTCCATATTGACGCTCATCGTGATAATGGGGTTTTTACGGGAGTTTATCCGGAGGAAATAAACTGAGAAAATATCAACCGGATGATAGATGAAACCTCTGTTTCCAATTATCTTGATTTGGCGGAAAAGTCCGGTTTGGTGGATAGAATAGAAAATATTACCCAATCCTTTGAATTTGAAATGTTCATCGGAAGAGAAAATAAAAAACATCCCTATATTTTAAATCTAGACATTGATATTTTTGGTCCCGAAGGATCTGCCGTTTCCGATGGTTTAAAAATTAAGGCTATTGCCAAGGCTTGAAAGGGGGCCAGTGCCGTGGTTATTGCCACGAGCCCCGGTTTTATTAAAAGAGAAACGGCGGAAGAGTTGATTAAATTTTTAGTGAAAGATTTGGTGGAGTAGTTTTTCAGGGGGGATAAAATTTTGGTTGGAAGGTGATAGTCGAGCACCACTTTTGTTAGAATGAAAAACTTTATAATTTTATTCCGTAATACCACAAAAAGTTAAGGCTTTAATTAGATGTTCTTTCAAAAGTGGTGCTCGGTCGTCCTTGCTTTTTTTAAAAAATATTGTAAATTTATACTATGTCAATTGAAGGAGGTAAGAATATGAAAGCAGAGCCAAAAAAAATTTTGGAGGCTTTGAGGGACTCTCTTTCGGACAAGCCGGATCCTAAGGCAGTTGAGTATCTGAAAGAAGTAGAAGAGCAAAATCAACCGTCGGAAGTGCGAGAGCTGGGGGGTCTGACAGAAAATAAAAAAACCACCAAAATCCCAAAGTGGATAAAGGGGAACCCTCATGCAGATAAAAGAATTCCGGATAATGACTAGAGCTGATTAAAATCGGCTCTTTTTTTTTTGCGGGCGAGGCGGAGCCTCGCCCGCTCCTTCCTTATTTGTTTTTCTAAGCTTTTGCGACATTTCACCGATCCCTTGCATTTTGTAATCCTGCTCTTTTAATATCCACAACTTATCAAAAAAAGGCCCTCTTTCAAAAGACTTGACTTTTAAATTAAAATAGAATATAATGCCCCCACTATTTTGTGACCTTCGGGTTAGGAAATAGTAATTGGACTTTGACAATTGAATATAATTTTAAAACATAATCGTTTTAAAATGTTTTTTCGTCGTATTTTTGTGAAAGCAAAAATACAAAAGGTACATATTTATATGTATTGCATTTTTAAAACGGTTACTCGTATAAATTTATGTTATAGATTAAAAATTTATAACGGAGAATCAACAAGCAAGATTCGTATTTTTGGAATTTTCTAATGAAAGTTTCAACAAGAGCGTATGGTGGATGCCTTGACTGATAAGAGCGATGAAGGACGTGGCAATGCTGCGAAAAGCTTCGGGGAGTTGCATAGCAAGCGTTATCACCCGGAGATTTCCGAATGGGGAAACCCCACAGAGCAAACCTCTGTGATCTTCAATACATAAGTGATTGAAGAGGCGAACCTGGGGAAGTGAAACATCTCAGTACCCAGAGGAACAGAAACTAAACCAAGTATTCCGCAAGTAGCGGCGAGCGAAAACGGAGAAGCCCAAACCATGGATGCACCTCACTGTGTTCGGCGCATCCCGCAGACGGTCGCAGAATTAACGCAGAAAAACGCAGAAAGCGCGCGAGCGAAGCTCGCGCGCCACTTCCGCGCCATTCCGTGTTTGTTCCGCGTCATTCTGCGGGGGCACCGAGCCTAGCGAGGTGCAACCATGGGGTTGTAGGATTCAGACGTCTTTACGAGCAGAGTCAAAAATTGATTGGTTAGGAGAACAAGCTGGGAAGCTTGGCCCTAGAGGGTAATAGCCCCGTAAACGAAAACCATTCAACTCTGTTGTCTGTCTTCCTGAGTAGCCCAGGACATCAAAAGCCGGGGTGAATCTAGCAGAACTAACTGCTAAGGCTAAATATCTTATCAGATCGATAGTGAACAAGTACCGTGAGGGAAAGGTGAAAAGAACCCCGGAAGGGGAGTGAAATAGATCTGAAACCATATGCTTACAAGGAGTCAACGCCGAGCACCACTTTTTGTTTTTTAGCTTATGATAAAATAATCACATGTTTTATGTGTATATTTTGGAAAATAGCGAGAAGGAGAGGTATGTTGGATTTACTTCCAATCTGAGGCAAAGGGTAAAAGCGCATAATTCAGGTGCTTCTACATATACCTCAAAATCAAACAGCAAATGAAAGCTTATCTATTATGAAGCTTATTTGGACAGAGAGATTGCTCAAGATAGGGAAAAGAAAATCAAACAAAGGGGAAGAACTAAACAAGAACTATTTAAAAGAGTTTTTGGTAGTTAAAAAACAAAAAGTGGTGCTCGGTTATGGCGTGCCTATTGAAGAATGAGCGGGCGAGTTTATATATACAGCTTATAGCTTAAGTAACTTTGTTACGAAGGCGAAGGGAAACCGAGTGTTAATAGCGCGAAAAACGGTTGTATGTATAAGACCCGAAGCTAGGTGAGCTTACCATGAGCAGGTTGAACCTTATCGAAAGATAAGGGGAGGACCGAACCCACGCGCGGGCAACACGCGGGGATGACTTGTGGTAAGGAGTGAAAAGCTAACCGAACCTAGTAATAGCTGGTTCTCTCCGAAATAGCTTTAGGGCTAGCGTCAGATGATCCCTCCGGGGGTAGAGCACTGGAAGAAAGTGACTAGGGGAAACCCGGCGCTTTCTATCAAACTCCGAATACCGGCAGGTTATAATCTGGCAGTTAGAGTCAGGGGGCGAAGCTCCTGTGCTCAAAAGGGAAACAGCCCAGACCTACACCTAAGGTCCCTAAATTCATACTAAGTGCACTTAAGGTGGTTTTATTTCTCAGACATCCAGGAGGTTGGCTTAGAAGCAGCCATCCTTTAAAGATAGCGTAACAGCTCACTGGCCAAGAGATTTAGCGCCGCAAATGATCGGGGCTCAAGTATGATACCGAAGGTTAGGACCTGGTCATATCTCACTTTGGTTGATGTGACCCGCAGAAAGTCGCAGACTTGACGCAGAAAAACGCAGAAAGCGCGCGAGCTTCGCTCGCGCGCCGCTTCCGCGCCTTTCCGCGTTTGTTCCGCGTCATTCCGCGGGTTACATGGAACGAAGTGAGATGTGACCAGAGTGGTAGGAGAGCGTTCTGTTCTGCGATGAAGCCGAAGGCGTAAGCCACGGTGGAGCGTACAGAAGTGAGAATGCCCGCACGAGTAACCGCAAGGAGGGTGAGAACCCCTCCCGCCGAAAGACTAAGGGTTCCATCTCAATGCTTGTCAAAGATGGGTTAGTCGGTCCTAAGCCGATGGCGAAAGCCGAAGGTGATGGATATAGGGTTAATATTCCCTAACTTCTATTGATGTCATGGAGTGACGGAGGAAATAAGCTGATGCACATTATTGGATTTGTGTTTCTGCCGGAAAGGTTTGTATCTTAGGAAAATCCGGGATACATAAGAGTCGTCCGGTGGATGGTAACATCAGTGAAGAGCCTTCCTAGAAAAGCTTCTAAACTTATGAAAATAGAAACCGTACCCGAAACCAACACAGGTAGTCAGGTCGAGAAGACCAAGGCGAACGAGTGACCAGTCCTCAAGGAACTCGGCAAAATAGCAGCCGTAACTTCGGGATAAGGCTTGCCTAGCATGTCTATCTTTTTGATAGATGATGAGGCCGCAGCGAAAGACACCCTGCCAACTGTTTACCAAAAACACAGCTCCCTGCGAACTCGTAAGAGGATGTATAGGGGGTGACGCCTGACCAATGCCGGAAGGTTAAATATCGGCGGTGACTGGATTTTTAATTTGGTTGCTGACTGATATAAGCCCCGGTCAATGTCGGCCGTAACTATAACGGTCCTAAGGTCGAGCACCACTTTTGTAGAAATAAAAAAATTTAATTTTTTAGTTTTGTTATATTGTAAAAAATTAAATGTAAATTAACTATTTTTAACAAAAGTGATGCTCGATGACTGGGACCGTTATAGGGTAAATAGACGCAAGCTGCCTTGCTTTACAGTAATGTAAAGATTAGTCAAATTTCCACAAAATGCGAAAAAATCTTCAAAAGATTAAACTACGTTTCCAGTTTTACTGGCGTAAAAATGTTTAATACAGGGAGACAATTCGCAGCCAATATCTATTTAAAATAGAACGGTTCAGAGACTTAACGTGGAATATCCAAGTAAAAATAAAAAGATGAAATTAGATCCAAATTGAATTTCAGGTTTTGTAGATGGTGAAGGTACTTTTTATATAGGTATCAATCCAAATAAAACTATGAAAACAGGATTCCAAATTCTACCAGAATTTAGAATAGTTCAACATAAAAGAGATATACAATTATTATATTCTTTAAAGAAATATTTTAAATCTGGAGTAGTAAGAGTTAATCATGGAGATAGATATGAATTAAGAATTAGAAATATTGATTTTTTAAATAAAATCATTGTTCCTTTTTTTGAAAAATATCCTCTGCATACTCAAAAGAAAAATGATTTTCTTAAATTTAAGAAAGTCTTGAAAATTATTATTAATAAAGAACATTTAACTAAAGATGGTATAGAAAAAATCTATAAAATCTCTAGTAAAATGAATAGAAAAGATAAAATAATTACTAAGAAACACTTGGATAAAGATAAAGTCCGATCTTTAGAGAAATCTAAAGCATAGAATAAATAATGTTTTATTCTTAACACTTATGAGCGAAATTCCTTGTCGGGTAAGTTCCGACGTGCACGAATGGCGTAATGAGTGGGGTACTGTCTCGAGGACTAGCTCGGTGAAAATGCAATTCCGGTGAAGACGCCGGATACCTGCAGTGGGACGAAAAGACCCCAGGAGCTTTACTATAGCTTGGTATTGGGTTTATGTGATTACTGCGCAGCATAGGTGGGAGGCTTTGAGCATATCCTTTTGGGGATATGTGAGCCGCCAGTGAGATACCACCCTTTAATTGTATAAATCCTAACCTGCAAGGCAAAAACTTGCGGGGACAGTATCTGGCAGGTAGTTTTAGTGGGGCGCTACCCTCCTAAAAAGTAACGGAGGGGCTCAAAGGTTAGTTAGGCGCGAATGGAAACCGTGCCGATAGTGTAATGGCATAAACTAGCTTAACTGCGAGGAGTACATTCCAAGCAGACACGAAAGTGGGACATAGTGATCCGACGGTTGGTATTAGATACTGCCGGAGCTCAACGGATAAAAGCTACCCTGGGGATAACAGGCTGGTATCGCCTAAGCGTTCAGAGCGACGGCGATGTTCGGCACCTCGATGTCGGCTCATCCTATCCTGGGGCTGAAGAAGGTCCCAAGGGTTTGGCTGTTCGCCAATTAAAAGGGTACGCGAGCTGGGTTCAGACCGTCGAGCACTTAAATAAAGAAGTAACGAAAGAGTATTTCTGGATTAAGTATTTTAAAAATTAGAATATTTAATTTATTACTTTAAGTGCTCGACTAATCTGAACCCATTCGAGGAAGTTATCGGCACCTTTGCCATAATTTTTGTACATCCAAAAGAAGAAAACTTTCAAAAATTACAGTCTTTTCGTAACATTTTAACAAAAAACGTATAATAACTTTAACTAAGCTTTTGTCTAAAAAAGCTTAGCCGTACTCACGGCGGTCTGTGACAGTGATGTCATAAGAATAAATTCAGCTGATATCGGAAAAACCCAGTACTTTTAGAAAAAGCCCTGGGCAATTCCGAGGGAATCCAGCACTTTTATAAAGGTGTCGGGGCCCCTAGAGACTAAGCGCTGAACTTCTTGAAAAAGAAGAAACTATAGTCCGATACATTTGGTAACAAATGAAAAGGTATGCGTGAGACAGGTTGGTTATTATCTACTGCAGGCGTCGAATTTTGAGAAGATCTGCCCCTAGTACGAGAGGACCGGGGTGGACTGACCTCTGGTGTACCAGCTGTTCCGCCAGGAGCAAGCTGGGTAGCTATGTTGGGAATGGATAACCTCTGAAAGCATCTAAGAGGGAAGCCAACTTCAAGATAAGAATTCATTTGAAATCCCTGAGAGATGATCAGGTCGATAGGCTTTAGGTGTAAGCACAGTAATGTGTTCAGCCGAGAAGTACTAATTCATTGAGAAATTTTCATTAGAAAATTCTAAGGATGTGAATAGCATGTTTAGATTTTCCGCGAGTAACTGTTTTTAAATGCAAAACAGTAAGAAAAAACATATAATTATATTCAATTGTCGGTCCGATTGGTAAATCTTTTAGCTTGCTTTAAGATTTACCAATCGGGCCATAGCTCAAAAATGTGAGCACCCCATTATCATGGGGAGGATGCCGGGGTTACGCCCGGTTGGCCCGACCATTTTTTGGACGAGATTTTAATTTCGTCCTTACTACGGAGAATTTAAATTTTATTTAAATTCTCCGTTGTGGGAAACCACAAAGTTAATAATTTGAATATTTAATGTTGGTGAAATGCCGTTGGGGGGCAAGATAAACTATAGTCTGTTCTCATTCCGAACTCGGAATTTCATCAGCACAAATATTTAATTGAAGTTTGAATATTTAATGTTGGTGAAATGCCGCCGGGGGTACACCTGTTCTCATTCCGAACACAGAAGTTAAGCCCGGTAGGAGCGATGATACTCTTCGGGGGAAAGTAGCTCTTCGCCAACATTAAGTATTCAAAGAAAAAAACGAACAATTTCACTTGTTCGTTTTTTTTATTTTTAACTTTCCCTCGGGGAAAATAGTCTAACTCTCTTTTTGCGCCAACATTAAGTACGCCAACATTAAGTATTCAAAAAAAGGTATAATACCAAAAAAGGGGACCTAAAACACCCCTTTTTTCTTTTAAAATAAAGCCATATTAATAATATTTTAATTTAAAAAATAAAAGTATGGCTAAAAAGTGTAAGTTTTGTAATTCCTATGCGGTAATTAAAAAAGGAAAACA
>JALVSO010000017.1 GCA_027024305.1 Candidatus Parcubacteria bacterium
TTGTGGAGGCTCTGACCAATCTATCATTGCCTTCCGGAATAAATGTTGATGTTAAGATGATTGACTAGCTCTTGCTAGTCTGCTCATAGGGGGCGGCAGCTACGCTGCCGCCCCCCATTGAGTAAAATTACTCAAAATTATAAATAAATCCGTCCCAGCACCACTTTTGTTACGGAAGTTTAATTCCGACTCTATAAGTTGTGAATTAAAAAGTGTTAATTTTAAATAATTTATTTTTACAAAAGTGGTGCTGGGCAACGGTCAAACCAATGTCGTAAAGATAAGTTTGTAATAAATAAAAGTTATGAAAAAATTTATTTTAGGTAAAAAGGATAGGATGACCCAAATCTTTGATCAGAATGGATTTGCGGTACCCGTAACAGTTATTAATTTTGAGAATAATAAAATCATCGGTTTCAAAACTGAAGAAAAAGATGGTTACAACGCCGTGATTGTTGGAACCGGAGAGCAAAAAGAGTCCAGAATGACCAAGGCCGTTCTGGGTCAAAGAGGTGGAGCCATTAGAGATGTTAAAGAATTCAGAGTAGATAATTTGGATGATTATAAGGTGGGAGATGGAATAACCTTGGATATTCTTGAAGAAGGAGATAAGGTTACCATCTCATCCATTTCCAAAGGTAAAGGTTTTCAGGGAGGTGTTAAGCGATGAGGATTTTCCGGGGGGAGGAGATCTCATGGAAATAAGCATGCCGAAAGAGAGGTTGGTTCCATCGGAGCCGGAACTACACCGGGAAGAGTTTGAAAAGGAAAGAAAATGCCCGGAAGAATGGGATCCGATAGAATCACCGTTAAGAATTTAAAGATTCAGAAGATTGATAGGGAGAATAATAGAATCTTCATTAAGGGGGCAATAGCTGGAAAACCTGGAACTTTAGTGGAAATAAAAGCTTAAAATTGGCACACTACTTCCTTAATTTTTAAAAATAAATTTTCACTGTATAAGAAATACAGCTCAAATTATTTTTAAAAATTGCCTCGTATTGCACTCAATTTTAAAACTTTTATTCAGGTTATAGTTGAAATTTCCAAAATTAACGCCTAACTTTATTAGCTTCGCATAAATTATTTTTCACCGTATTTAAATACGGCTCAAAATAATTTTGCTCGCTTCCTCGTTATGCATTTAATTTTGAAAATTTCAATATCTATAATTTTAGATAAAAATTTTTAAATAGTCTGGTGGAAAATTTGCTCCGTAAATTTTCCACCATACAATTTTGAAAATTTGATTTTCAAACAAGACTGGTTGTCTTGTAAATAAATTACCAAGGGCGAAAGTCCAATTATCAAGAGTCTTTTCTAATCGGAAAAAGAGAAAGGACAATAATAAAATTTGTATGAAGTCAAAAATTTACGATATTAAAGGTAAAGAATCCGGAGAGATTGATTTGCCGGAAAATATTTTTGGTTTAGACCTAAACAACGATCTTGTGCACCAGGTTATCGTTTCAATGATGTCTAACCAAAGACAGGTTCTTGCTCACACCAAGGGGCGAGGGGAAGTGTCCGGGGGTGGTAAAAAACCTTGGAAACAAAAGGGTACCGGTAGGGCCAGACATGGTTCCATCAGGTCTCCTATCTGGAGAGGTGGAGGAATCACCTTCGGTCCAACTAAGGAAAGGAATTTTAAGAAGAAAATCAATGCCAAGATGAAAACCGTGGCTTTGATGCAGATTCTTTCTCAAAAATTCAAGGATGGAGAAATTATTTTTGTGGACAGCATTTCTCTGGAAGCACCTAAAACCAAGGAAGCAAAATCAATTCTTGATGCGCTGGCTTCCGTTAAGGGTTTTGAAATGCTAACCAAGAAGAAAAACAATTCCGCCATCATTTTTGATACGGAATTAAATCAAAATAATATTAAATCCTTTGCCAACATTTCCAATGTTAGAACCGAGGAGTTTAGAAAAATAAATCCTTTGGATATTCTGAACTACAAATATTTGGTTATTACGAAGCCGGAGGAGTCCATTGAATTATTAAGTAATAAGCTAAACAAATAGGTATGAATATTTCAGCAGACAAAACAATCATCATTAAGCCAAGGCTTACCGAGAAATCGGCAATCTTGCAGGAAGATGGTGTGTACACCTTTGACATAGCTCCCGACGCCAATAAGTCGGAAGTGAAAAAGGAAATCCAAAGGATTTATAAGGTTACTCCGGTTAAGGTAAATATTGCCAAGGCGGAACCGAAAAAGGTTTTCGTTAGAGGTAGGTGAGGGAAGAAGGGAGGAGTGAAGAAGGCTTATGTATACCTTAAAAAAGGAGACAAAATAACTTTATAGTCTAAAAATTGGCGCAAGAAGCCGGACTTGTCAGGTATGGTTTGGCGCGTGGTTGCTGACAAGTCCGGCTTCGTGGAAAAGCGTGGTTGTGTGGAAAATCTCGTACTTCGTGAAAAAGTATCTCATTTCATTTTGAAATCACAAAATAAATTGAGTTTAAAAAACTTGTAAATAAAATAAAAATAAAACTGTCATCCCGGCAACAAACTTTTCTCAAATTTTCTTTAGAAAATTTGATTGAAAAATTTAGTTATCCGGGATCTAGAGAAATTAAAAACTATCGAGAACAAAACTCGGATAATAAATATTAAGAAAAAGAAAATGGCAATTAAAAGATATAAACCGACATCAAACGGTGTTAGAAATATGACGGTTGTGAATTATAAGGAGTTTTTGACTACTTCAAAGTCATCTCCTTTAAAATCCCTAACCAAGGGAACTAAAAACACGGCCGCCAGAAACAACAGGGGAAGAATTACTTCCCGATTTAGAGGAGGAGGAAATAAGAGACTTTTCCGAAATATTGATTTTAAATTTGATAAGCTGAATATTCCGGCTAAGATTGAAACAGTGGAATATGATCCTTTTCGATCAGCTTTCATCTCTTTGGTGGTTTATGCCGATGGAGAGAGAAGATATATTTTGGCCTGAAAGGGGGTCAAGGCCGGCGACAAATTCGTTGTGGCTGAAGAAACCGATGTGGAAATCGGAAACAGAATGAAATTAAAAAATATTCCTGTGGGTACATTCGTTTACAATGTGGAGATTAAGCCCAACGGAGGAGCCAAGTTGGCTCGTTCAGCCGGTAACTCCATTGAGGTGGCCGCCCTTGACGAGGGGAAGGTTCATCTAAAAATGCCTTCGGGAGAGGTTAGAAAGGTTTCCGCCGAGGCTTTTGCTACCATTGGAGAAGCCTCCAATTCAGATCACAAGCTGGTTAATATTGGAAAGGCCGGTAGGGCTCGTCAGATGAGGAGGAGACCAAAGGTTAGAGGTTCGGCCATGAACCCGGTAGATCATCCCTACGGAGGTGGAGAAGGTAGAGCCGGGGTTGGAATGAGAAGGTTGAAGACCAAGTGAGGAAAGCCGGCCGGAAAAGGTCAAAAGACCAGAAGGCCAAAGAAGTATTCCAATTCCGATATTGTCAGACATCGAAATTACAAGAAAAGGAAATAATTTAAAAAATCCCCAAGGGGGGATTTTTTATACCATTTCCAAAAAAGCTCTGCGTTCCTTTCAAAAAGTTGGTTCAAGTTAAAAGTCGCAAGAAGCAAGTTACAAGAAGAATAACAATCGAGCACCACTTTTGAAAAAGTATCAAAACAAAACCCAACTCTTCCAGTATTACAAGCCAACACTCTAAAATTTTTTATTCCTACAAAAGTGGTGCTTGGCATTGCCCGACTTTTTTCGAATCCTGTCCTTTTCGGCAAAAAACAACAAAACCGAAGCATTCGCTTCGGTTTTGGTATTTTGCGGAAATGTAATTCGGACAGGATTCGGCGCCGGTTCTAAGCTCATCAGCTCCTTCGTTTCACTTCGGAGCTTCTTATGCCACTTCCAAAAATTCATAGGGATAATTTTCAAAAATTTAATTTTTGGCAAAATAAAAAAAACGAAGGCTTAGTAATCTAAGTTGAGGATTTTTTATAAAGCCAGGAGTTAAATTTTTGGAAAATAGACCTTATGACTATATGAATTTTTGGAAATGGCATTGGCTAAGAACCCTTCCCACCTATCGCCTCGTAAACATCGGCGATTTCCTCACTTCGTTCGGAACCGGATTGAAAGCAAAGCAGTTTGCTTTCAATCCCCGACGCGGGGACGCCGAGCACCACTTTTGAAAAAATGTTCAAGTAAGGATTTAACTTTTTTTGATACACTAATTAAGATTTTAAATCTTTTTATTCCCACAAAAGTGGTGCTCGACATAGCCCCGCTCTTTTCTCATCCTGTCCTTTTCGGCAAAAAACAACAAAACCGAAGCATTCGCTTCGGTTTTGGTATTTTGCGGAAAGGTGGTTCGGACAGGATTCGGCTCCCCAGTGTGGCTTTGAAACACAACGAGGCAAAGCTCACACGCGTAGCCTCGCCGGGCAGACATAACTTTTGAAAAATATTCCTCACATTCGTTCGGTTACTTTTCAAAAAGTTATATTGCTGCCCTTTTTTCGAACCCTGTCCTTTCCGGCAAAGATACAACAAAACCGAAGCATTCGCTTCGGTTTTGGTATTTTGCGGAAAGGACAGGATTCGAACCTGCGGTGCATTGCTGCACACATCGTTTCCAACGATGCGCTTTCGACCACTCAGCCACCTTTCCACTCGGTATTTTAACATTTTTCTTTAAAATGGTAAAATGAAAAAAAGAAATGAAAAGAAAGAAAGAAATAAAAGAAGTGGTAATATACCAAGCCAAAAACGGAGCCATTGAGTTCCGGGGTGATTTTGCTAGTGAGACCATTTGGGCCAATCAAAAACAAATTGCGGAAGTTTTTGGAGTGGAAAGATCGGTTGTTACAAAACATATCCGGAATATACTTAAAGATGGTGAAATTGATAAAGAATCAACTTGTGCAAAATTTGCACAAGTTCAATCGGAGGGGAAACGTTTAATAAAAAGAGAGGTTGAATTCTATAACCTTGATATTATTCTTGCCGTAGGATATAGAACAAAGTCAGCCAGGGCCGTTGAGTTTAGAAAATGAGCCACTAAAATCCTAAAACAACATATCACCAAAGGCTACACCATAAATAAAAAAATTATCGGAAAACACTATACGGAGTTTATAAAAGCCGTTGAGGGTGTTCAAAAATTATTGCCGAAAAATAACAGCATTCCGGTGGAAAATATTTTGGAACTGATAAAATCCTTTGCCGGGACATGGTTTTCCCTGGAATCCTATGATGAAAATAAATTGCCGGAAAAGGGCTTTACCAAAAAAGAACTGTCCATTCAGGCCGATGAATTATATTCAGCCATTGAAAAGTTTAAAAAAGAACTGGTGAAGAAGAAGGAAGCCACGGAATTGTTTGCCCGGGAAAGAAAGACCGGAGGACTTGAAGGAATTTTGGGAAATGTTTTTCAGTCGGCTTTTGGCAGAGATCTCTATGACAGTCTGGAATCAAAAGCGGCCCATATTCTATACTTTATAGTGAAAGATCATCCTTTTAGTGACGGAAATAAGCGAACGGGAGCTTTTGCTTTTATTTGATTTTTGAACAAAGCTGGAATTTTTTATCGGAGTAAAATAACCCCGGAGGCTCTAACGGCTATTACTCTTTTGATCGCCGAGTCAAAACCAAGCGATAAAGACCGAATGATCGGTATTCTTTTACTGATGCTTAAAAAGTAATAATAAATTTAATAAAAATAAAAAATGAAAAAATATTTAATAGCCAATTTTGGAGAACTTTTTTTGAAAGGAGGGAACATCTCTTTTTTTGAAGACAAACTCTATTCAAATTTTCTGGAGAAAATCGGAGAACTGAAAGAAAAAATCATTTTTGAGAAGAAGAGCGGGGGAGCTTTTTTTATGGGTTTGAAAGACGGAATCTCGGAAGAGGAGAAAGAAATTTTAAAGGAGAAAATCAAAAACACTCCCGGTTTTTCCACCTACTATGAAGCCCGGGCCTGTCTAACGGATTTGGAGGAAATTAAAAAAGCCTTGGTAGAGTTGTCGGAAGAATATTTTAAAAAAAATCCGCAGATTAAAACCTTCGGTCTGAAAACGGAAAAGGCCGACAGTGGTATTAAAATAAAGAGCAATGATGTCAATGTGGGGGGAGGCTCGGCTGTCTGGAAATACTTTTCAACCATTGGTAATGAGCTATCGGTCAATTTGGATAATCCCGATTTGAAAATTCATATCAAAATGAAGAAAGACAAAACCTTTCTTTTTACGGAAGTGGAAAAAGCCGTCGGCGGTTTGCCCGTTGGCACGGCCGGGCGGGCGGTGGCGCTTTTTTCCGGAGGCATAGATTCTCCGGTGGCCGCTTTTTTGGCCATGAAGAGGGGGCTGGAAATAACC
>JALVSO010000018.1 GCA_027024305.1 Candidatus Parcubacteria bacterium
TTGGTTTGATTACCAAAAAGGCCGTCGGGGGTTCCGGCTGAATAGTTTAGAGTGTTTAGGAACATTTGGAGGATTTGGATGTTTTCTTTTTCGCCTTTTCTTTGACTTAATGCTTTTTCTTGGGATTTGATGTTGAGGCAGGAGGATTGGAGAGCAAAAACCGCAGGTTTTTGCTCATCTTCCTTCTGTGCTTCTTTTTGCAGTTTTAGAATTTCTTCTTTTAGTTTTTGAAGTTTGGCGGAGATGGCGGAAAAATCCTCCGGATTTTTCCGCTCTTCTTTTTCTTCATTCTTAATTCCCGATTCTTGATTCTCTCCGTATTCACAAAGCTCTTCCCTATGTTTTCCCACATTGGAAAAATTCAAAGCCCGGCTATCCTTACAAGCATAAAGGATTTTTCCATCTTTTCCTTTTCTTCTCACCACCTTTCCGGAATGCCCCCGGGGGTTGCTTTGATTAGTATTTCCACTTCCGCCTCCTCCTCCGCTACCCCCTCCACCGGGAGGAGTGATGATAACATTACCACCGCTGACCTCCACCCTTCTTTCCTTGATGGCTCTGTTACCGACATTATCTTCCACCGAATAAATAACTTTAAAAACACCGCTGTGGTTGGGAATAATCTGATTATCAATAATGATTTGAGAAGTTAAATCTCCGTCCACATTATCGGTGGCCGTGGCACCCAATTCTTGGTAGGTGTCATTGATGTTCAACTTGATAATTTCCGGTCCGTTAAGAGCAATAACCGGAGCTTCTTGATCCGATGTTTTAACAATGACCGTTCTAACTTTTTGGCTTTCATTATTATCGCTATCTCTGACTGTATAAATGATTTGATAGTTTCCGATGACATTGGTGTCCAATGTTGGATTTTGAGTTACGGTGATTTTATCGGTTAAGTCTCCATCCAGATTATCAATGGCCGTGGCTCCTTCTTCTTGATAGCTTTCTCCCTGAATCAGTTCTATTCTTTCGGCTCCGTTTAGAGTGATAACGGGAGGGATTTTAAAAACATCACCTTGACTGTTGTTTCCCGGATTAAAATCCACATTGTCTTGGGGAGGATCGGGATAGGTTGGAGGAGTCGGTTCCGGCAAGCTTTCTTCTTGGCTGTTGCCGGTCATGGAGACTTTGTTGTCGGTGGCGAAATGCAAATAATACCTTTTATTCTTTTCATTCAAAATATATTCCAGATTTTCGGTTCTCTTGACCCTTTTGGCTTTTTTTAAAGCCTCTTCTTCAGCCACTGTTAAAACCTCATTTTCCGAAACTATATATTTAAATTCCCTGTCATCGGGAAAAGCATAGTAAACATGGCCTTTGACAATGCCGTGATTTTCAAAACTATCACTGAAAATTAGATCATACCGGCTTTCAGTCAACTCCAGTTTACCAAAATTGATGATGGGGGCCTTAATTCTTGAGTACCAAGGAATCTTGTAATCTCCCTTTGAGGTAACTGTCAATTTTTTGATATTGTCCAAACCTGAATCCATAAAACCGGTTCCGTTTAAAATAACATTGATATTTTTATCAAAAGATAATCATCTTAAACCGCTATCAAATTGAATCGTATGCTCATTTCCATCGTTACTCTTTAAATTTATATAACTTAAACCGTCACTAAAGATTGTATCCCCATTAATATTTAAGTCACTTCAATGATTTCCATCTTTCCCGCTTAGGTAAAAATTAAAAACCTGCTTTGGTTCAAATTCCATGCTCTCCATTAAGATGGTTTTTGCAATATTCCCTTTATTTATAATTTTCTTTAAAGAATTATCTGTATTTTTATACAAAGCAACCTTGCCTAAACTCCCCTTGTTATAGATATTTCCATAACTTGATAGATTATCAGTTGATATCTCTCCCTCGTTATATAAATCCTTACGGAAAGTTATCCGTGAAATTCCACTGATTTTTCCCCTATTAACCACTTCTTCTTTGAAATCAGCCGCTTCCCTTCAATACCTATCAACAAAAGTTATATCACCGTAGTTAAAAA
>JALVSO010000019.1 GCA_027024305.1 Candidatus Parcubacteria bacterium
CAAAAATTGGGCCGGAGCCCTTTGATTTAAAGCCGGCAGAATTTGTTAAAATGGCCAAAAGGGCTCGGGGGAGAATTAAGAATGTTTTAATGAGACCGGAATTTATTGCTGGCATTGGCAATATCTATTCCGATGAAATTCTTTGAAAGGTGGGGATTCATCCGGAATCGGAAATTTCGGCCGTGCCGTCTTTTAAATTGAAAGAAATAATCAAATTCGCTAAAAAAATTTTGAAGAAGTCTATTTCCGTGGGTGGTGATTCCATGTCCGATTTTAGAAATATTGAGGGAAGAAGAGGGCGCTTCCAAAATTCTCATAAATGCTATAAATTGGAAAATACCGTTTGCCAAAAGAGTGGTTGTGATGCTATACTTGAAAAAAAGAATGTTGGGGGCAGAGTGGCTCGCTATTGTCCAAAACATCAAAAGATATATAAGTAAAATAATATGACAGTTGACCATGAACAGGCTGCGGAAAACGCCAAATATCTTTTTAAAGTTCTTCTGGGCATTTTTTTTGTGACCTATGTGGCTTGATACCTGGGGGGTGGCCCAGAAAGGTGAAATAGAAAGTTCCGGGATCTTGGTTATAGCCTGGAGAAAGAGCATGTGGCCGGAACCGGAGTTTTAAAAATAGAAGAATAAAAGTTGAGTTATGAATTTTAAAGAAGGATTGAGAGGTGTTGCAAAAAAGAATAGAGAAAGGGGGTCGGAAAAAAATAATCCGGGAGCTGATTTAACAAGAAGAAAGCTTTTGGAGGCTGTGGGTATCAGTGGTGCCATGGCCGCCATGGGGAAGCTTGGGGTTTTTGGTAGTGGTGGAAAAGGAGAAAATGACCATAAGGAACCGGTTGTGCCAGAAAGTCATATTCCGCCTCAAGAATATAATTCGGTTTCCTTGGGAGAATATGAAGAGATAGACGGAGGATCAGCCGGTCTTGATAATAGTGGTGGCAACAGCGAAGAAGAGAAAGAACAAAAAGAAAACGAAGGTGCTTCCGGGGAATCCAAAGAAGGTGTTTCCGAAGGAGCAAAAAAGGTTGCTAATTTAATTTCAAAATATTATGAGGTTTTGACGGGAGCTGAGGGTTTCTTTCCGAAAGAGCTTTTTTCCGATGATTTTTTTATTTCAATCCAATTTCAAGAGTCTCGCTACAAACCCGATGCCGTTTCCAAATCCGGAGCCGTGGGCATTATGCAAACCAAGGCGGTGGTTATCAAAGATTTGATGGAGAGCCTGGCCCGTTTTAAAAGAAGTAATCCGAATTTAATTAGGGATGAAATTCCGGAAAAACTCAGCGACGAGGTGGTTAATGAGGTTTTGGAGTTGATAAAAAAAGATGCTAATCTTGGGCGAGCAACCGGTAAACTTTACTTTGCCTCACTTCTGCATCGCTACGGTGTTGGAAAGAAAGAATTTGAGAGGGGGGATATAAGGGGGGCTCAAAAAATTTTGGCCGCCGCCTATAATTACGGGCCCAGAGCTAAGAGGGTTCCGTCGGGCCAGTGACCGGATGAGACTAAAAAGTATTGAGAAGATGTTCTGCGTAGAATGGATGAGTTAAGGGAATATAAAGAAGAATTGGAAAAGAAAAATCCCGGAGGAAAAGAAAACAATTATTTAGCACTCCAGCGTCTATTAAAAAATGAAGCCTAATATGAAAAAAGGAAAAGTGATAGTCATTGAGGGGGTGGACGGGGCCGGCAAGACCACCCAAATCAATTTATTGAAAGAGATTTTAAATCCCGAGGAAAATATTTTTTTGAAGGAACCCGGTTCCACCAAATCCGGTCAAGAAATCCGAAGGGTTATTTTGGACAATGATTTGGATGCCAAAACCGAGGTAATGCTTTTTTATTCGGCTCGCAATGAGTTGATTTTAAAAGAAATTCTGACGGCCCTGGAAAGAGGTCAAAATGTAATCATTGACCGTTTTGAGTTATCCACCTGGGCCTACCAGGTTTATGGCCGCCAAAGACCGGATTTGGCTTCTTTTATTGAAAATCTTTCCCGAGAAATTATTCCGGAAAATTTGGTGGATAAATATTATTTTTTTGATTTGGATGTGGAGATTTCCAAGGAGAGAGAAAGAAGTCGTGATGAAGCTACCAGTCGTTTTGATGCCCAGGGAGTGGAATTCTTTAACCGGGTCAGAGGGGGCTATAAAAAAGAAATTATGAGGTACCCTCATCAAATCATTGATGCCTCAAAATCCTTGGAAGAAGTGACCGAAGTTTTCCAAAAGGATCTTTTGAATTTTTTAAAATAGTTTTATGGAAGGAGTATTAGCTAAACAAAAAAGAGTGGCGGAAGAATATATAAGAGGTAGCGAGCAATTTAAAGGTCGGGATTTGGAACTGATTGATATTGGCTGCGAAGATATTGTTTTTAGATTGGGAGAGAACAGAAAGGTGGTAAAAGTTGATAAGGATTATTTTACCAATCTGCTTTTTGAGTCGGAAGATCCTTCTCGTATCAGAGAAAATAATGAAAAATACAGGGAAAAATTAAAGCGATACAAAGAAGAAGAAAAAGTCTTGGAAAGATATTTTGGAAATCATTTGTTAAAGCATTCCTATTTTAGACAAAGCCTATCTTTTACTAAAAGTGATTTTGTGCGATTATTTTCCGAATTTAAAGATGAAAGAGATGGTGAGGTTGGAAGGTTTTTAGAAGGGCTTCCGGAAGATTGGGTTGTGGAGATTCTGGTTTATTTTAAAACCCAGGAGAAAATGGAGGCTGTGGCAAAAAAAGAAGCCTCAACCTTTGAAGGATTTTTAATAAGAGCGTCCGACTGAAATGAAGGAAAAAGCCTTGATGAGTCAATTGAAATTTTTAACAATCATCCATTGGTTAGCAAATATTTAAAATGGCTCCGAGAAAAGAAAGAGCAGTTAAATCCCTCTCCGGAGGGAGAGATAATTAAGAATATAATAGTTGAAATAATATTAAAAATAACAGACTATGTAAAAGATACCGGCAATATTTTGGATATTTTTGGTAAAAATAATTTTACTTTTTTTCAAAAAGATAATGGGGAATGGGACTATAAAGTCCTAGATCCTTTTTATCCGGATTTTCTTGAAAGATCAAAAGTTAATTTTCAAAGTGATGATGAAAATTATTCCGAGGGAAGGATTAACTATGCTTTCTATTGATCCATTAAGGAAATTGCCGAGACTTTTGGGGTGGAAATAGATTTAAGATTGGATGATTTAAATTATTTTAAGGGGTATGAGAGCAGTTTGTAGATTTTTTGGAATTAGAATAATCATATTTATAAAAAACCGGATCTGCCAAAACAAATCCGGTTTTTTAAAAATAATTTCTCAATTTTTGCAAAAGCTTAAAGTTTATAATATAATCAAAAAAACAAGTTCTATGAAAAAATTAAAAAATTTGAATCATTCTGTAGAAAAGATAAAGAGCGGTGGACAGGTTATTGTCATTGATCGTGGTTCAGTTATAGATTCGGAGGCGGAGGCTATGCTACAAGCTTTACATTCTCGTTCGATTGGTGGGCTAATGCATCATATGAAAGTTTTGGAAGAGAGGGGAGCTGATAACTTTATGAAAAATTTCTATGTTGGTTACGGGCATAAGTCAATCGGTGATTTGGGTTCAACTACAATTTTTGTGGAGGGAATTTCCATGTTAGCTGCTAAAGCCATTCAAGACTGACCATTATATAATGGTCAAGAGTCATCCACTAGATATATTGACTTTTCCAAGAGAGAATTTATAAATCCCTTGGGTAGCAAAAAAGGAGAAAAAGTTTTGGAGAGGTGAAGGGATTTCTACCTTAACTCAATGGATGAGGTTAAAAAACATCTCAAAAAAACTTTTCCGTATAATGAGGAGGATGGCAGCGAAAAAGTATATGAGAAAGCCATAGAGGCCAGAGCCTTTGATATTCTTCGTTCTTTTTTGCCGGCCGGAGCATCCACGAATTTAGCTTGACATACCAACTTAAGACAAGCCGCTGATAAAATAATGACACTTCGCCATCATCCACTGGAAGAGGTTCGAGAAATAGCTATTTCTCTTGAGAAGGCTCTACAAAAAAAATATCCGTCATCTTTCACACATAAGAGATATGAAGACACGGAAGAATATTTGGAACTTTCAATGAAAAGTTATTATTACCATAATAAAAAGTGTGATAAATTTAAACTTTTGAAAAATTTAACGGACAAGAGCTTTTTTGAAGATAAAGAAATCCAGAAGATTCTGAAAAAGAGACCAAACGGCAAAACGGAACTGCCAAAATGACTTTCCGTTGGAGGTATGTTGGAATTTGAATTTCTCCTTGATTTTGGGTCGTTTAGGGATTTACAGAGACATCGTGCTCTTTTTCAGAGGATGCCACTTCTAACCATGGATCTTGGTTTTGAAGAATGATATCTAGATGAACTTCCGGTAGAAGTAAAAAGAGAAGCGGAGAAATTATTGAGAGAACAAAAAAAAGAGATAGAAACTATAAAAGATAAGAATTTAAGGCAGTACTATATACCCATGGGTTATAAAGTAGCCAATAGGCTCTCCGGCAACCTTCCGGCTTTAATTTATATGATAGAGCTTCGTTCCTCTGTTTTTGTTCACCCGACTTTACGTAAAATTGCTTTTTCCATGGCGAAAGTCATTGAAAAAAAATTTGATCGTTATGGACTAAAATTATATCTCGAGAAAGAATCTCATCGTTTTGATGTGGGAAGAGGGAAACAAGATATAGTTTTAAAAAGGAAGTAATGGGATTATATATCTATGCTAAAATTTAAAATGAATTTCAAAAATATTAAAAAAGAGGACGAGGAAGTTTGGAAGATTTTAAAGGGAGAGGAAAAAAGGCAAAAGGAAGGATTGGAGCTGGTGCCATCGGAGAATTACATTTCCCCGGCCGTTAAGGAAGCCTTGGCTTCCGATTTTTCCAATAAGTATGCCGAGGGCAGGCCGGGGCGCCGATACTACGGTGGTCAGGAATTTACCGATGCCATTGAAATTTTGGCCCAAAACCGAGCCAAGAAACTTTTTAATGCCAAATTTGTTAATGTTCAGCCTCTTTCCGGAGCCCCAGCCAATTTGGCTGTTTATTCGGCTCTTTTAAAACCGGGAGATAAAATTTTAGCTATGGATTTAAATTCCGGCGGACATCTAACCCACGGCCATCCCATGACCTTGTCCGCCGAACTCTATAATTTCATTCCCTATTCTCTAAATCCCAAAACCGAAAGATTGGACTATGGGGAAATTGAAAGATTGGCTTTAAAACATAAGCCAAAAATTATTTTAGCCGGTTTTTCGGCCTACCCGAGAAATATTGATTGAAAGAAATTTAGAAAGATTGCCGACAAAAGCGGCAGTATTTTAATGGCCGATGTGGCTCACATCGCCGGTTTGATTGCCGGCCGGGCTTTGGATAATCCTTTGGATTTTGGTTTTGATTTGATGACCACCACCACCCATAAGACTTTGAGGGGCCCCCGGGGCGGAATGATTTTGGTTAGAGAAGATGAGGAAATTTTTAAAAAAATAAATCTGGCCGTTTTCCCCGGTTTGCAGGGAGGGCCCCATATGAATAATATCGCCGCTTTGGCGGTGGCTCTGGGAGAGGCTCAAAAACCAGCTTTCAAAAAATATGCTCGGCAGGTTATTAAAAATGCCCAAGCCATGGCCGAGGTTTTTAAAAAGGAAAAGGTCAAAATGATTTCCGGCGGTACGGACAATCATTTAATTTTGCTGGATGTCTGGGCCTCTTTTGGTCTTTCCGGCAAAGAGGTCGAAGAGCTTTTGGATAAAGTTGGCATTACCACCAATAAGAATATGATTTTCCGGGATACCAGAAAAGCTCTGGATCCTTCCGGTATTCGCCTGGGCACTCCGGCCATGACCACCCGAGGATTTAAAACGGCCGACGCCAAGAAACTGGCAAAACTGATGGTGGAGCTTTTGAGAAAAGCCGATGACTTGAAGAATATTAAAAGGGTAAAAAAAGAAATTTCTTTTTTGATGAAAAAATATCCGAGTCTTTAAAAAACTCGGCATAAATTATAAATGTTACACAATTGCTTATATAAGCAATTGTGTGACATTTCATCCCTCTTGTGTTAGGTGTAAAAAATTGCAAGAAATCTTTTTTCTGTTAGAATTATCTTAATGTTCAAAAAGCCGTTGAAGTCGGTAGCGCGATGGAGGTTTTTTGAAAAAGACTTAAAGAGCCCGCAAGGGAATAGGGGTGGCAC
>JALVSO010000020.1 GCA_027024305.1 Candidatus Parcubacteria bacterium
ACAATCTATATTTTATCGTTATTAATTTATCTGACAAGGACTTATGAAGAGAAAAAGCCGGCCGAGCGAAGCTCGGCCGGCCCAAACAACATTTTCCAAATTATTATTCAACTTTTTTTAAATACAAAATCCAAAAATTTCTTTTATACTTCCTCTCTCCGTAATTGGTATAATGAGTTTCCTTTTCAAATTTTAAAATCCGAAAGCGTTTTCCATATTCTCGCAGTAAATCTTCCTTGGAAAAAACCCTTTCCACCAAATCAAAATCCGGGATCTTATAGGTATCTTTCTGACCGGCTGGAAAATTTTTCAGCAAAAACTTGGCATTTTTATCGCCGTCTTTTAAAAGACCCCGAGCGAAAAAATGACCACCCTTTTTTAAAACTCTCCGGCTTTCCTTTAAATAAATTTCTCTTTCTTTTTCGTCGAGAGAATTGGAAGAAGTAATGTCTAAAATCAAATCAAAATATTCATCGGGAAAATCAAATTTTTCTCCGATACTTTTTTCAAAAAATTCCACCGACCCGCCTTTGATTTTGATTTCTTTAATTCTTTTATTTTTTAAATCGTTGGCCAGTTTTAAAGCTTCTGCTGAAAATTCCAAACCAAAAACCTTTGCCCCCCTTTCAGCCAGATAAACGGAATTTTTACCGTTGCCGGAACCCAGGTCCAGGACTTTCAGGCCGGCGAGGGCGGAGCCCTCGCCGGCCTTCCTCCTTTCTTTCTTTAATCACTTCAAAAAATTCAAAAAAGACTTCTGCGGTTTATCCCCCCGCATCAATTTCTTTAAACGATATTCCCTGTTTCAAACTTTCCGATTATTCATTTTATATGGATAAAAGCTTGTCTCTCAAAAAAGACGAGACGGAATCATAACCCTTTTTCAAAGCCTCCTTTTCAATCTTGTTTTTCAAAGCCGGTGTTACCCTGAATTGAATAATTTCCGATGCTTTTTTAGAATGTTCCTTTTCAGCCAAAATTAATTCAGGTAAATCAACCAAGAGACCGGCAATATCTTCCGCTAAAAAATCCTGGGAAATATTTGCCGCTTCGCACTCTAGAAAAACAGTATTATTTTTTTTCTTTTCTAAAAGATATTCATACTTTTTTCCGTTTACTCTTATTTCACCTTTTATTTTTTTATTTTTCATATTCTTTTAATTATTTTTAATGATTGCTTTTTATAAAAATCCTTACATTCTTCACCATGAACCGGAAAAACAATATCCATCGGCAACCTTGGATGCTTAAACTTTATATGGCTACCCTTAGCCTGTATTTTTTCAAAGCCCAAGTATTCTAAAACTGTTTGAATTTCTCCAAAACTCAGAGATTCCGGATTTAAAAAATACTTCTTTTTAAGTTTTTCTTTTTTACTCATTATCTTAATAACGTATACATTTTAACATAATGTAATACATTTCACAAAGGCTTATCTTATTTTATTTAAAAGACTTTTACTCAAATCACATAAAGAAAAAACAGAAAGTAAAACAAAGTGACCAGAAACAGGAAAATTAAATTCTTTTTTCTTTTAAATTTCTCCGGAATAAACTTCCTCTCCAAAAGCAGAAGAAAAAGAGAAATGACTCCCATGGAAAAGGCATTGATAACCGCTCCGGTGGTAATTAAAAATTTCGGTTTATCAAAACCGGCAAGCAGGATAATCAAACCAAAAAGCATTATGATAGAAACCGCCAAAGAATAAACTTTATGATCGGAAATTCCATTCTTTCATCTCTCAGAATGATTTTTAACAGCCTTGGTCAAACGGCCCAAAAAATCAAAAATACCAATCTGAACTCCAAAAATAGCCACGGCCCCCAAAATAACAAAAGAATTACCGATGAAAGGCGAAATATCTTTGCTGAAAATCTCCGCCTCTTTAATTAAAAAAGAAAAGTCATCACTTAAATTTTCAGCTCCGGCCAAAACCACTTTGGAAATATAGGCCAGCATGGCAATGATTAAAATACCTCCACCTCAGAAAAAGAAAAAGTTTTGGCGACTATTATTTTTAATCTTTTCCTCCAAAGAAACATCCATATCTTTATTTTCTTTTTCCTCTTCTTTCAGATAAAGGGAGTTGGCCAAAAGCAAATTACCACCGGAACCGGCATAGGCGATGGCAGCCAAAAAAGTTGCCAAAAAACCGGCAGTCACTTCCTTGGGAATAAAAAGGTAGTTGTTTCCCAAAGCAAGAAAGCCCAAGAACATTTCTTCAATTTCCTTTAAATCAAAATAAAAAACAAAAAGAAAAATGGTTAAAAGAAAAAGCAGAGACATGGCGATTTTCTCTAAAAATAAAATTCTTTTATAGGCCGAGGGAGCAAAAATTAAAATTAATCCGGAAGTCAAAAGGAGAGAAAGAGAGATGGGGAGAAAAAGAGAAGTCGGCAGTTTTAAACCATCAACCAAAAGCTCGGAAGAAAGCGTGGCAAAACCGGGCCAGCCAAAACCAACAAGAGTGGAAAAGAGAATCCAGAAGATAGCCCAAGGGAAAATTTTGGAAAAAGACCAAAGAATACTTTCCTTAAAAATTAAAGTGCTTCGGGAGATTAAATTGATTAATAAAAGCTGAATGGAAATACCCAAAAGAGCACCCCATAAAATTCCAAAGCCATAATTGGCCGTCAAAAAAGGCCATAGAATAAATTCACCGGAACCAACTCCCAATGCTAAAATCAAAAAGGCCGGACCAAAGGAATAAAATATTTTTTTCATTTTTAAATTTTATCATTATTGATAAACAAAGCAATTTTATATCTTAACCGAAGGAGGCTATCCTACCAGCGACTATTAGTCGCTGTCTTAACAGCAACCTTCGGTCGCTATCATCCCGGAAACAAGTTTTTCCCATGAGGAACGAATGGGTGAAAAACTTAGTTATCCGGGATCCAGATTATAAAAAAGAGTGGAAAAGAAAAGTCTTGGGTTCAGATTACAATCTAAGTGTTTTTACAGAGAAAAAATGAAATATGTTAAAATATTTTTATGAAAACTTTTATCTATCTGGGAATTTTTATCGGGTCATATGTTGGCTCCCTGGTGGCAAAACTATGGGATGCCAATCTTTTTTCTTTCAGTGGAATGTTATCATCAATTATTTTTTCAATCTTAGGAGGAATTTTGGGTTATAAAATCTATCAAAGATTTTTTTAATTTATATCTCCACCAATATCCAGTTTAAAATAATCCAAAAGATAAACCCCCTTTTTATCAATCCTTAAATTGACCTGTCAATTTTCCACTCCGTCTTTCAAAGCCTTTTTAACCGTTTTTCCAATTTTGGTTTTTGAGGAGCCCTTTGGCGGAACAAATGCTTTGGCGTTATATTGATTACAAATCAAAACGATGGCCCGGCCATTTCTCCGACGAGCAAATTTGGCCAAATCGGAAAAATGCTTAATTAATCTATCCAAGGAAGTTACCGGCGGAAAAGCTCCGCTTTTCCGCCCTCCGGGAATATTGTTAACCATGGTTTTAACTTCTATGAAATTGTTTTCCACCTGAAAATCAATGCGAGATTTTCCCAGCTTTTTCTCTCGGACAATTTCCCGACCATTCTTTATCATTTTATCCATCAGGCCATTCTGAATAAAAAATTCCACATAGAGATTTGACTTGCTTTGGTTGATGCCGATTCATCGCTTTCTTTTGGCAGTCGGTTTTTGTGGTGAAATTGCTTCAACGGTATATCGTGTTTTTCTTTTTGGATTATCTGAAAAAGATAAAAGGCAGGGCACCTCTTTAAAATTATAATTACCAATTTTTCCGGTAACGGGACAATGACATTTTTCCTTTTTCCTATCAATTATAACTTCCATAATAAAACGATTGGGTCGTGCCACTATAATCCCCTCTTCCAATTCTTTTTTAAATTTATAATATCTCATTTTCTTTTATTTATTTTAATCACAAATCTGTCCGTACGAACACATATGTGATTTTTTTACAGTTGCTAAACTCATCATAATCTATTTTAGAATCTCTCTAAACTCCTTTAACCATTTATCACTATTGGTGGAAAATGATATCTCCGAATAAATAACATACTTTTTGAATTCTTTATGCTTTTGCAAAAAATCAAGAAGCTCCTTAATCTCATGGGGATAAATGTAAACCGACTTCTGAATTTGCAAAAATCCACCCTTGAGTAAGATTTTTCTTAATAAATTTCTCACCTCCTCTATTTCGTTTGGAATATCAAAACTTATCATCCTTCATTTTCCATCTCACTTTTTCTTTTTGCCTTTCAGTGAGTTTATTATTCTATTGCGTCGATATATTTTTTCACCAAGTTTTGTTAGAACAACTTTCTGACCCTCTAGTTTCAGGCAACCATTTTTCTTTAAGCTCTCTAAAGTTCTTTTCTGGAAAATGCCCTTTTTGATTCCATTTCTCTTCTTATTTCATACATCCTCTTCGCAGATCTTCCGGAAAGTAAAAAACTGATAAGCATAACGCCGGCCTCAGAAACAATTTCGTCCAAAATTTCAAATTCCTGTTTTTTTAAAAACTTTTTTTGTTTTATTGTCATATAAATATAATATCACATAAATGTCCGTACGGACACTTGTGTGATATCTTAATTAGATTATTTCAACTCCTCATGCAATTCCACCATCTTTTTAAATTCTCCCTTTTGAGAAATCAGTTCTTGATAACTTCCCTCTTCCACGATTTGGCCGTTTTTGAAGACAAAAATTTTATCGCTATCCATAACCGTTGAAAGACGGTGGGCGATGATAATGGTTGTTCTACCCTTCATTAAAGTTTTTAAGGATTCGGTGATATGTTTTTCTGATTTAATATCCAGGGCCGAAGTGGGCTCATCCAAAATCAAAATTTTGGGATTTCTTAAAATGGCTCGGGCAATGGCGATTCTCTGTCTTTGACCTCCGGAAAGTTTTAGGCCTCTTTCTCCGACCTTGGTTTTGTAAGCATCGGGCAGGCTTTCAATAAATTCTGAAATGTTGGCCAATTCGGCCGCTTTCTCTATCTCCTTTTGACTGACTTTTTTTAAAGCTCCGTAGGCTATATTTTCTCCAATGGTGGAATTAAAAATGGCGATATCTTGAGAGACATAGGCAATGGATGATCTTAACTTATTCAGATTTCATTTTTTGGTAGAAATGTCATCTATCAAAACCTCTCCGGAATTGGGAAAATAGAAAGCCCCCACCAGTTCCGCAGCCGTGGTCTTTCCCCCTCCCGATTCACCGACAAAGGCCACCTTTTCTCCCGGTTCAATCTTTAAATTGATATTGTTCAGAGAAAAGCTTTTCTTTCCTTCTCCCGGTTCTTCTCGGTCATAGTGAAAAATAACCTCTTTAAATTCCACCTTTCCTTTGACTTCTTTTGATATTTTCCCTCGGGTGTAGTTTTCTCCCGCTTCCCTCAATATCCTTTCTCCATCTCCGATAACCGTTAAATCTTTAATGAATTTTGATAGAGATTTCACAATCCACGAAAAATTCCAAACCAAAAACATAGCATAAAGATTAATTCCGGTAATATCCCCAACCGTAATCTCTCCTTTTTTATACAAATAAATTGAAAAGAATAGAGTTCCCAGGGTTATAAATATATAAATCAAAGCTCTTAGAGAATCAATCAGAGACTCAAAAATAATTTTTCTTTTGAAAATTTTTTTTTCAAAATCCAACTTTTTTGGTAACACTTTTTTTATTTCTTTTTTCTCTTGGTTGTTTTTCTTAATTTCCAAAATTAAATTCAGCCTCTCAATCAAGTTATCGGTTACTCCCTTTTTTCTGTTATTATACTCGTTTTCAAAGGTGGAAATTTTACCCTTTGTTAGAAAAAACAATAGAAGATATAAAAAGCCACCGAACAAAACATACAAACCTATTTTTCAAGATAAAAGAAAAAGGAAAAAGAAATTAGCCGCCATTCCAAAGGGGGCACCCAGACTGTTTCCCAGACCGGAAAATAAATCATAGATTCTGTTGGCGCTGTTGGTAACCGAGTAGGAAACTTTTCCCAGACCCTCACTTTTAAAAAATGAACTTTTTAAAAATAAAACCTTGGAAAAAATATTTTTCAAATAGTCCTGATAAACCTTAAAGGAAATCCACTCGTTATAATAAAATCAAAGAAAAGAAGACAAAAGAGCGTCAACGACAATGACAAAAACAAAAAGGAACGGATAAAAATATTGAAAACTAAAAAAACCCTCATTATTATTATAAATAAAAACATCTATAACCT
>JALVSO010000021.1 GCA_027024305.1 Candidatus Parcubacteria bacterium
TAATTTGATGTTCATAACACCATCAATAATAGAATATCCACAGCTTTGGTAAAAGATATCTCATTTGAGGTATCTTTTACTTTAGACTGGGTTTTATTTCGGGTATCATTTTGTGTTGGACAATACTTAAACTTGTTTTATTTGAAAATCTACAGTATAATGCTCTTAACGCGCTCGTCATAGATTGGCGTGTTTAAATTTCCTCCATGCCGGAAAAGCAAAGGGTAAAATAGAGCAGCTGAAATTGAAAGGTAGGCGAGGAGTAGAGACTGCGGTGCACCCGCGGTCTTTTTTAATAATAAAAAACGGCGATCACATCGCCGTTTTCAATACTCTCCCCTTTTTTTCATCCATCTCTCTAAAAAGAGAACCGCCTCGGCAAAAGAACACCTATTGTATTCCATTACAAAATAAATCGGTTTCTCATAATGGGCACCACAACCATAGCAATGGGCTGCATTTTGCCCCCACCCTCCTCTTTCAATTCGTAGTGACGGTGTTTTTTCATCATGGAAAGGACAAAGAAAATATCTTTTCTTCCAAGGCTCCTCTCCCAGAAGATCTTTTAGTAATTCCAACATATCAACCTTCATTACCCTGCCGATTCTCTCCGGCTTAAATCGCTTTCTCTTGCTCATTTTAAAATCCTCCAAAAAAAATACCTGTTTTTATAATAACACAAAAAACTAATCTTAAAAAGCTTTGGTTTTTAAAACTTGAAGGTAAGGAATTAACCTTTGACATTTTCCAATAAATTGATAAAATACCGGTTATGTCAAAACAAAGAGAATTAAAGAAAGAGGCTCTATCAAAAGCCGGATTAGATCCAAACAATCCGGGAGGAATTGCCGAACAAATTACCATGCTTTCAGCTAGGATTGATAATCTGGCCGAGCATCTAAAAACCAACCGAAAAGATTTACATTCAACCAGAGGTCTCTTGCAAATGATTGCCAACAGAAGGAAATTGATTAAATATCTAAAAAGAAGAAATTTAAAACTTTGGGAAGAATTGGCTGAAAAGTTAAATCTTAAAAAATAATTAAAAAAAGACTCATCCATGAGTCTTTTTTAGATAGTCTTTCCAAAATTTCTCCGGCTCCTCCCAGCCATCTATGCTGATCTCACCGGTGCCATCAACCCCAACAGGGGAATAAGGAAAAATTATTTTCCCCGAATCATCCGGCATCAATCTCCTTTTTATTCCCGGCGATGAGATACGGAGAATTTTTCCAATGGCATTTGGTAATCTTTTTTTTATGAATTTCATTTATTCGTCCCCCTCAAACAAATCCAAGGAATTACCCTAACTGATTTATAAGAAAAAACCAGATATTCATTTTTCCCATAATAAAACATTACTCCATTTTTAGGAAAAAATGAAAAAATTTTAATTAAAATTTTCATTTTTTAAACCTCCTCAATTGTTGACAACCTTCAAAATTATATCACAAAAAGATTTATAAAATGAAAAGCCCCTAGCAAGCTAGAGACTTTTCAGTACTGACCCGAAGTAAACTTCAAGTCAGTTCCCATATTATATATAATCATTCCTTAAATGCAAGGACCCCTGTGGAAAACTGACTCATTTAAAAATAGCGAAGAGATTGGATATTTAAATTCTTTTGTTGCGGTAATTTATTAACAGTGACTTTTAAAAAGATAATGTTAAAATCATTCCATGGATTTGCTATGAGAAGAAGTGGGGAGGTTGGATTTTTTTAAAATTATCATCTTTATTTTCTTAATAACTTTGGCGGTTGTTTTTTCTGATTTTTTAAGAAAAAGATGTAAGAATAAAGAAGTTTTAAGAAAAGTTCCTCACATTCTTATTGGCTTACTTTTCTCTTTCAGCCCCTTTTTTATGGGAAAAGTTGAGATTATCATCTCTTCCATTATCTTGGTTTTAGGGGTTTTAATTGGAAAATATTCTCCTTTTTTCAACTCAGTTTTTTCCATTGAACGACTAAGTTTTGGCATGTGATTAACCCCCTTGTCCCTGGGCCTGATGGCCGAACTCTGACTGCCCCAAAACCCCTCGGCCTTCCTCTTTGGAATGCTGGTTTTAACCTTTTCCGATGCTCTGGCCGCCCTGGTTGGCCAAGGAGCGTCAAAAAAAATACCTTACTTCCAAAAAAGCCTTCGGGGATCAACGGCTTTCTTCTTAAGCACCCTGATAATCTTTTTTATCCTTTCACCAAAAATAAAACTTTTTGATTTCCTTTGAATTTCGCTCCTTCTAACTTTTTTGGAAATTATTCTAATCTTCGGGCTGGACAACCTCTTTCTGCCTCTCATAGCCGCCTGACTCTTTTCTATCTTTATTCTCTAAAGGAAAACCATAGCGCTCCCCCACTCCGGAATAATATAAATCTTTAAAGAACTCCGCAGCGGCCACGGAAACCGACTGTTTGGTGTCTTTGGGACCGTTTTCAGCCAAAAAAACCAGAGCGTATTTGGGCTTATCGTAGGGGAAGAAAGCTATCAACCAAGAATTTTCCCTGGTTCTGCCCTTAATCTGAGCCGTTCCGGATTTGGAAGCGATTTTCAAAAAATCAAAATTTAAAGATTGGGTGGTTCCACTCAGAACCGTTTCTCGCATGGCCCCCCTAACGGCCCGCAAATCTTTTTGGTCAACATCAATCTCCCTTTTAATTTGAGGGGGGCTATTTTTTAAAACCCTGGGCTCCAAAATCTTGCCATCGTTGGCAATGGCTGAAACGGCCACCAGAGCCTGCAAAGGGGTAGCTTGAAAACCAAATTGACCGATGGAGGTGTAGTAGGTGTTTCCGATGTTTCAAGGGCGGGCATTCCTAAAAGCCTTCTTTTTTCATTCCGGATTGGGCACCAGACCGGTTTTTTCCGAAAACTTCTCAATGCCGGTTTTTTCTCCAAAACCAAAATTCTTAAAGTACCTTTCCAGCTTTTCAATGCCAAGGCCTTTGATGTGCTCCGGAGGATAACCGCCACCAAGAAGGTAAAAATAAACATTGGATGACCAGGCAATGGCTTGATTTAAATCAATGGTTCCATGGTTTTTCCAGTCCCAAAAAACGGATGGTTTGTCCGGAAAGTAAGGGTTGGGAATGACTAGCTTTCCCCGAGTCACAACTTTTTTATTTGGATAAATTATTTTTTCTTTTAGGGCGGCAGCGGCCACAAACGGCTTAACAATGGACCCGGGAGTGTATTCTCCATAGGTAACCTTGTTTAAAAAAGGGTTGGCTTTGTCACGCAGGTATTTTTTAATCTTCTCTTTATCTTTAGCCTCGGTCATAACCTCCGATGAGTATTCCGGCAGAGAAGTCATGGCCAAAATTTCTCCGCTTTCCACATCCATCATTGCCCCGGCCCCGCCAACAAAGGCTTTTTCTTTAATATATTTTTTCAAGGCCGAAAACATTTTTTCTTGAAGATCCGCATCTATGGACAAGTGAATATTATCACCGGCCAGGGGCTCCTTAACCACATTGTCGGCAATAATCTTGCCGGCTGAATTAACCTCTATTTTCCTTTTGCCCAAAGTTCCATTTAGAATATCATTGAAATACTTCTCTACCCCCCCTTTGCCCACATATTCTTTGGAAAAAAACTTTCCACTCTTATCCTTCTGGGGATACGACAGAAAACCCAAAAGATGGGAGAAACCATCAGCTTCAATATACTTTCGTTTGGCAAATTCTTCATTGGGATTTTTTTCATTTCAAATAAGCTCTCTACCGTTTCTATCAAAGACCACCCCCCTTTCAGCAAATAAAATTCCGGAGCGAGAAAAGTTGGCGATGGATTTTTTTAAATACTCATCCCCCTTAACAATTTGGTAGCCATAGCTTCTGTAGGTAAAAAAAATAATCAACAGAATGAAAGCGGCAAAAAGTCCCCAGAAGGAAGCTCGGCCCAGGGGCTTCTCTATAACTCCCTCCAATCTGTCAGTGTCAAACCCGGGCAAATTTTTTGAATCAATCAGAGCCGAGTCGGCATCCATGGATAGCCTTCTTTCAAAGCGATATTTCTTTTTTCTCTTTTTTCTAAAAAACATTTTTTTTAATTATTTCAACAAGTAAAAAAACCAATAGTGCCCCTACGGTATAGTATAGAGGAAAATGAGCCCCTCCGCCAAAAAGAATATCCAGAATCAACGAGAAAATAAGAAACTCAAAATATTGATTAAAAAAAAGTAAGCCCAAAAAAAGAGATAGAAAGAAAAGATATGGGGGAATAATAAAAAATAGAAAAATTAAAAATAAGTCAAATATAATTCTCAGATTAACCCCCTTGGACATTCTCCAATTTTACCATAGAAAATTTAAGGTTTTTAGCTTTTTAAAAATCCAATCCGCAAGCAAGCTAAGAAAAAACAATGGGCGGAGCACATTATCTGGATCTTAGGATTCTTAAAATAATACCGACGGCCAGAAGGGAAGCAAAAACAGCAGTCCCCCCCTTGGAA
The DNA here is from genome assembly GCA_027024305.1 of Candidatus Parcubacteria bacterium. Classification (GTDB taxonomy): domain Bacteria; phylum Patescibacteriota; class Minisyncoccia; order Phycocordibacterales. The sequence continues at coordinate 4,451 of JALVSO010000021.1, forward strand.
ACAAAGGTTATGGGCATGCCCGACAAAGGAACCACACCCAGGGCCGCACCAATGTTGTAAAAGGCCGGAAAAACCAAGAGGGTTCCGAAACCGGCTACAATCATTTTTGAATAAGAATCACTCGCTCTCTCCGCCCCTCTAAAGATAAAAAACAGTAAAATCAAAAACGAAACAAGCAGAAGCGATGAGCCCAGAAAACCGAATTCCTCTGCAAAAATCGCGAAAATACTATCGCCCAGAGGTTCAGGAATTAAACCCTGGTATTTTTGCAGAGAACTCCCAAAACCTCGACCGGCAAACTGACCGGAACCGATGGTTATTAAAGACTGATTTAGTTGATAACCTTCGGCCAAGATATCCGCGTTCTCGGGGGAAAAATAGACCTCTAGACGATCATGAACATAGGGCACAAAAAAGTAAAGCAGAGGCAAGAAAATAAACAGAGCTCCCAAAACCGGGATCAGAACAAATCTATATTTAATTCCGACCAAAAGCATTACCACCAGAGAAGCAAAAAGTATATTCAATAGGGTCCCGAAATCATGGATATAAAAGTAAAATACCAAAAGAGGCAAAAATAAAATCGCAATAAAAAGAAAATAATTTTTAGCTCTCTTTAATTCTTTCCTATAGGCTAAAAGAACCGAACTTAAAAAAATAATAAAAATGTATTTAAAAAGCTCCGAGGGCTGAATACTTATTAGACCCAAATCCAATCAGCGCCGACCCCCCTTGAAATTCAACCCAACCCCCGGGATAAGAACGGCCAATTGCAAAAAAAGTCCGAAAAGAAAAATTTTTAAAGAGTTGACCCTCAATCACCTGGCTGAAAAAGTTCTTTTTGCCGTAGCCACAACAAACATAAAAACAAGACCGATAAAAATAGCCAAAATCTGTTTTGAAAAAACCGAAAAAAAGAAGTCCGGTCTTTTTAGGTCTGATAGGGCCGCTGAAAGAAAAATGAGGAAGCCGGAAAGAAGCAGGAAGATGGTTGTGTAGAGGACTCCTTTGTTCAGTTTTCTTAACATCCCGGTATTATACCACGAAAGTAAAAGTCTCGGGTTCGGGTTCCTAGATTGTAATCTGAACCTGATGATTTTCTTTTTCTGCCCTTTTTTATAATCCGGATCCCGGATAACTAAGTTTTTCATCCATTCGTTCCTCATGGGAAAAACTTGTTTCCGGGATGACGGCAATCGAGCACCGCTTTTGCGTAAGCGAAAATTTTTAAAATTTTAGTTCCTGAAATCACAAAAAGTTTAGTTTCAGCTAAATATTTTTTCAAAAGTGGTGCTCGGTCATCCCGGAATGGAATTTTACCCACGAGGAACGAGTGGCTGTAAAATTCCAATATCCGGGATCCAGAGTAATAAATTAAAATCAGGTTTTAAATAGCCAGAATTCTCGAGTTCAATTTACAATCTAAGGTTACAATCCATGGTTACAATCCAAGTATACGGAAACCGATTAACTTCTTTAAAAGATATATAAAAGAGTCTTATAAAAAACAAAAATATAGCACGCCATTACAAACCGACTTCCCAAATTGGCGTAAAGGCAAAATCCGGTGGGTAAAATCACCGGATTTCCTTTATCTGTAACAAAGACCAAAGATTATCTATTTTGTAAAATAGATAAATGGTCAAAATAACAAAAAGAAGGGCTAAAAG
>JALVSO010000022.1 GCA_027024305.1 Candidatus Parcubacteria bacterium
CCGACTTCATGAAAAAGCCTTGATTTAGATTACGCACCTTCATTTTTTCATTTTGACGGGAATTAAATTTTTGAAAAGAGCGCAGAGCTTTTTTGGAAACGGTATTAAATTTTGAGATAAAAGAAAACAAAAGTTTGAAGAAATCTTTAGTGTATTTGGTTTGCGTATTAATAAAAAATATTTCTCACGAACAAAACGAATAAATTTAACTTCTCTTTTTAGCCCTTTTTATTTCCTGATTTTTTATTCGCCTTATCTCATTCGGGCTTAAAGACCAGCTTTCATCAAAGATAGAATCCCACCACTGGTACAAAAAGGGTTTTAATGGCTCAATAGGTTCCGTAGGCGACGGCCCCCAGGCCGGCTGCCTTAAGCGGATGGTGATAACCCCAACTGCCGATTTTGCCAATCCCCCTAAAGAAAGAGTTAGTACCTTTCAGAAGAGTATCGGGAGTGGCTCTTCAAAAATCTTTGGCGCCGCTTCATGCCTTTCCCGGCGCACTCTTTAATCTTTCCCAAAATTCTTCATTTTCTCGTTCATATTCTTCAATATTTTTCTCCCAACCATCTCGTAGCCCTTCTTTTGAAGTTTCCGCGACTTCTTTGGTAAAGTTACCAAAACTATCAACGGCGCGACTAATTAAAGATTTTTTTCTTTCAATGTCTCCATTGCTATTCTCGGCCGGATTAGAAGTATCTGCAAAACTCCTTAGTACTTCTATCTCTGCTTTTAAATAATCGGGATTAAAACTTTTCTCCTCTTCCAAATTATTATCATTTAAAACTTCATCCGGATTAATGCTCTCTCTATCCGCTTCCGGAGGTCATTTAGTTTCTAGAAAATCATCACCGGGGGCATCTGACCGACTGGCAAAATCACCACCATTGTTATCAAAATATTCTTCTCCAATCGCTTTGGCAATTTCTTTATCATAGGACTTTTGATTTCTTTCCTCCTTGCCTTCTCCAAATTGTCTACCAATAATTCTATCTCCGATTAATTCTGTCGCCTCATTGTCTTTTTTATCATTTCCTTTTGTAAATTTTTTTTTGGCTTTTCCCTTTTCCTCTTTGTTAGAATCTGTTTTCTCTTCATCTGTTTTGGGCTCAACCATTTTTCCAGGAAACAAGTGCTTCCTTAAGTCATCATCGGATGCCGGAGCCGGCCCAAAATATTCCTTTAAATCACTATCAGACGCCGCAAATCTTATATTTTCTCCAAGGGCTTCATTGTATTTTCTTTGCTTAAAAATTGCACTATTAAAAATATCATCTTCCTTTTTATCACTTCCTTCACCGCTACTATTTTTCTCACTCTCCAGATCTGACTCCAAATACCGAATAAGTCTTTCTTGCGCTTCTTTATCCGACAAAACCGCTCCATCTTCAGGAACATCTTCAGGAACAGTTTTAATATCATTTTTCAAAGCCCTTAACTGTTCAGCCAAAGAATTATTACCGGCTCCTGATTTTTTAGGTCCTTCATTGCTCATAGTAGATAAATTATATAATAAATCTCTTATTTAGTCAAATACTTCAAAACTTCCCGAATGTCCACCTCCCCCATATAGGAAGCCAGGAGGGCGTTTTCCAAAACTCTTTTTTTAACTTCTTTTTTAAATTCCGCCTTGATTTTTTCCAAAGGATGTCGCTTTAAAAATTCCTTTTCCAAAAAGAGTCCGCCATCAACCAAACCCAAAATCTCTCTTTGAGAAAAAATTTCATCAACAATCTTCTTTTTTTTAAACAGCCCGGCTTTCTTTTTCTTTTTTGAAGAATAGAAAGGAATCCTATTTATCTTTTTCTTGGAATCTTCCAAAAAGCCGGCCTCGGCCAGAAGCTTTTCCAACTCCCCGTCACTTAAAAAACTTTTAATCAGTCTAACTTCGTCCTTGGAAAGGTAGTATTTTTCTTTTTCCAGCTCCAAAATATTTTCAAAATTTTGGTGCTCAATAAAAAGAGAAAGGTTTTTGACCACCAAACCGCGATCGTAATTCTCATCAACAAAATTGATAAAATACTCATAGGCCTTTCTTTCAGAGGTCAAAAAAACCTTTTTGGACAAAGAAACATAATTAAAAAGGACGGGTAGAAGGCTTTTTTTAGGTTCGTCAATATTCAAAACATCGGGATAATCCTCCAAAACTTTTAAAAGCAATTCCACCTTCTTGTCTTCCCGAGACAGGGAAATCTGTTTTACAAAGGGTAGAGGATGGAGAATTTCCTCCTCCAAGGAATAGATATTTTTATTTTTCTCCAAATCAAATTCCAGAAAAGAATAGAGGGTTTTTTTGGTCAATTTTTCATCGCCGGAAAGTATGAACAGGCCGGAATCTTTGCGTTGGCGGGCCAAAAGCAGTTCCCGCTGTTCTCGAGAAAGCAGAGCCAGCTCGGTTTTAAAACGCTTATCCCGATCAATTTGGATGCTGATATTTTCACCCAAATCGGCCTTTACAAAGGTTAGGAAGAAATTATGTTCCAAGCCCAGATATTCTCGATTAAAGGAAGCCTGCCTAAGGATAAATTTTTCAAAAAGGTTTAGGTCCGATCAAAATTTCAACTTGGCCGAAAGAGAAAAGAGAACATCTCTGGCAATATCCATAATTTTGTAATTTCTATCAAAAATTCTAAAGGAAATTTCCACCAGATCTTCAGCCACATTGAAAAAAATAAAATCGGCCCGAGAGTTGATGGCATGGGAAATTAAAGAATCCAAGAATTTTTCCGTGTAGAGATCATTGGCAATGTCACTGAAATATTCTTTAGGCAAATCCTTTTCGTCTTTAATACCCAAATCTTTAATCTTTAAGATTTTCCTCTGGTTGTTTTGACTTTTAAAGAACAAATCCTCCGAGCTTAATCTCAGGTATTCCTCCTTTTTCCTTTGCAAATCCTCCCGGTCGGTCCAAAACAGATTTAACTTAACTTCCGGACTAAAAAGTTTTTCCAAAATCTCCAGGGACTTCAATTCCGAAAAGGCAATGTAAAGCTCACCGCCTTTTTTGTCAAAACAAATAAGATTATGTTTGTCGGAAATTGATTCGGGAATGTTTCGGTAGGTTTCCAGGGTGATAACCTTATCCTTTAAATCAACCTTGGAAGTTCCCATAAGAGCGGCGGAAATTTGTAAAAGGCTTTCCTGGGTTAAAAGACCCATTTCCACCAGAGCATCCAAAAAATCCACATTATTTTCAAAAATATAATCGTCCACCTCTTTTAATTTCTCCACCGTGACAATTTCCGTATCAACAATAAAATCTCTAATAAAAGCTTCATTCATAAAATAATATTACCACAAAAAAAACCCTACTCAAAGAAAAAACCCACTCTTTTATGTTATTATATTTAATTAAAAGAAAGAAAAAGAGAAAAAAATTGTATTAAAAAACAGAGAATGAACCGGGAAAGAAAGTTAAAAGATGAAGAACTCGTAAAAAAAGTTTTAAAAAACCCGGATTTTTACTCTGAAATAATCAAAAGATACCAAGATAAAATCAACCGTTATATTTGCAGAATATCCAACATTTCTCCGGACGATGTGGATGACTTAACCCAGGATGTTTTTCTTTCGGCCTATGAAAATTTAAACTCCTTTGATACCAATTTATCATTTTCGGCCTGAATTTACAGAATTGCCCACAATCGTACCGTCAATTTCTGAAAAAAACACGAGAGAGAAAGCCACAATATTAACCTGGAAGACAATCTTTTTATAGTAGATTCGGTTTTTCATGAAAATTCCGTGGAAACCGATATTGAAAAAATTGACAATCGGGAGCTGATTGAAAAGATCTTAAAAAGAATTTCCGTTAAATATAAAGAGGTTTTGGTTTTAAAGTTTCTGGAAAATAAAGACTACCGGGAAATGTCGGATATTCTGGAAAAGCCCATGGGTTCCATCGCCACCCTGGTCAACCGGGCCAAAAAACAATTTAAGAAGGAATTGGAAAAAATGGAAAAGGAATTTTACGAGAAAAAAAATGGCAAATAAAGATTTGGAAAAAGTAATACTGGAAAAAATCAAAAAAGAAGGCATCAAACCAAGGCCCAGGTTTTTCTTTGTCTTTAAAAATACCCTTTTCTGAGCTCTTTCGGTGATTTTTGTTATTTTGGGGGCCGTTTCCTTTGCCACCATTCTCTATAAAATTTCCGGCGACTATCAAATCATAAAAACCCTTTTGAAAATCAATCTCAACCTTTCTGAGAATCTTATCTTTATGGTTCCATTTTTTTGAATAGCTCTTTTAATCGTTTTTCTATATCTGGCCATTCTCAATTACAAAAAAACCAAACTATTCTACCGTCTAAATCCCTGACTGGTCATTATGGCCTCTCTGCTTATTTCGGTACTTTTGGGAATTATATTTTTCTATGGCGGACTGGCCCAAAAAACCGATGAAGTTTCTCAAAAATATCTGCCCTTCTATAGCAAATATCAGAAAATTCAAGATGTTAAAAAAAGAATCTTTGTTTCCAGATTAAAAAAACTTGGTGTAACCAGAGAAATTCTGAAGCAAAATCCGGAACTTAAAAAACAGATTGAAGAAAAGTTTGAAAAAAATGTTTTGGGGAAAATTTACCTCTACAGAAAACCGAAACAATGTTTAAAAGAGAATTTCCGCTGTCAAAAAGACGAGGTCTTTTTTGAGGACGAGAAAGGTTGCGGTTGTAGAGAAGTTTACTCTAACTTATATATTTCCGATTAAACTGGCTCGGCTTGAGAGGGCGGCCGAAGGCCGCCCTCTATGTTATAATACCCCAATGAATAATATACAAAGAGGACAAATCAGAACCAATACCAAGGGGGTTGGTTATTTGAGAAATTCGGAAATTGACGGGTTTATTGAAATCCCCAACGACCGAATGAATACGGCCTTGGATTTGGATTTGGTGGAAGTAAAAATTATCGGAAAAAATAAATTCGGAGATTTAGAAGGAGAGGTGACCAAAGTCATTAAAAGAGATAAAAATGTTTGGGTGGGAGTAATTCGAGAGGTGGCTCTGGAAAATCACCACGGCAAAGAAAAGACTTTTATACCCGATAATAAAAGATTCTACCCTCGTACCAAAATTGACAATCTAAAATCGTTCCCTCGCCTAAAAGAAAATGAAAAGGTTTTGGTGGAGTTGGTAAAATGAGATAATCAGCGAGCACCGGCCCATATTAAAATAAAAAAAGTTTTGGGAAAAGTTGGAGCTCATGAAACAGAAATGAAAGCGGCCGTCTATGACCGGGGTTTGGTTATGGGCTTCCCGGAAGAAGTGGAAAAAGCGGCGGCCAAGCTGAAAGAAAAAGCTCCGGAATTGATAGCCGAGGATTTGCCCCATCGAAAAGATTTACGACATTTAAATGTCTTCACCATTGACCCGGCTGATGCCAAGGACTTTGATGATGCCATTTCCGTGGAGTATCTGGAAAACGGTAATGTTCGGGTGGGAGTCCATATTGCCGATCCGACATTTTTTGTTAAAGAGAAAAGCGTTATAGACAAAGAGGCCTATGAAAGAGGCACTTCCATCTATTTGGTGGACCGCACCATTCCCATGTTGCCGGAAGTTTTATCCAATGATCTCTGTTCTCTGAATCCCAACGAAGACAAGATGGCTTTTTCTCTGATTTTTGAACTGGACAAAGAGGCCAACATTATTAATGAAGAATTTGTTAGCTCCATTATAAATTCCAAGAGAAGGTTTAACTATCTGGAAGCCCAGGAAATCATTGACCGCAATGAGGGTGATTATCTAAAAGAGCTAAAAACTCTGATTGATTTAACTGATAAACTGGAAGCTAAACGAGTAAAAAACGGCTCCATTCAATTTAATTCTTTTGAAGTTAAATTCAAACTGGATGAGAAGAAGTTTCCCGTTGATGTCTATGTTAAACCCCACACCAGAACCATGGATTTGATTGAGGAATTTGCCCTTCTGGCCAATAAGAGAATTTCTCACTTTGTGGCTGAAAGTAATGGAGAAAGGAACAAGAATCCTTTTATTTTCCGTATCCATGATAAACCGAAACAAGAAAAAATTACCGAGGTTATCAATTTTCTAAATAAAATCGGCAAGAGCCCCGATACCAATTCCGATGGCATGCTTTCGGCTCGGGAGATGAATAATATTCTGGAAAGATCTAAAGGCACCCCCGAAGAAGGCATTCTTTCCCTTTCCATTTTGAGGTCCATGCAAAAGGCCATCTACGGATCCGAGGCTCGAGGTCATTTTGGTCTGGCCTTTGATTACTACACTCACTTTACTTCCCCCATTCGTCGTTATCCCGATATGATTGCCCACCGCCTGGTGAAAAAATATTTGGCCGGAGAAAAAGTTTCCGAAAAAGAGGTGGCTAAAATTCAAAAAGCGGCCGAACATGCTTCGGAAATGGAACAGAAGGCCGTGGCCGCCGAGAGAGATTCCATCGCTTTCAAAATGGCTCAATATTACTCCGTTAGAATCGGGGAGAAGTTTTTTGGTATTATCACCGGAGTGATGAAATTCGGCATCTTTGTGGAAAATGAAAAAACCAAGGCCCAGGGAATGCTTTCCGTGAGAAATCTGGGCAATGACTTCTTTGTCTATGACAATGACAAGCAAATTCTCAAGGGAGAAAAAACCGGAAAAGTCTATAAACTGGGAGATAAAATTGAAACCAAAGTCATCTCGGTCAATGTGGAAGAAAGAAAAATTGATCTGGGATTGATTTAAAAGCTGAAAAACCAAAAAGGAGAAGAACAGATATCACACAATTGCTTATATAAGCAATTGTGTGATTAATACCTAAATTTTAAGCGACTGCCGGTAAAAACAGATAAAAAAAGAAAAAAGAAAATGAGCGGCGCCTTGGCGCCGCTCATTTTCTTCAACTCTTCTTAAATTAAGGCTAGGCTTTCACATAGGGAATCAAAGCCATAAATCTGGCTCTTTTGATTGCCTTCTCCACCTTTTTCTGATTCTTATCGGAAAGACTGGTGTGCTTCCTGGCAATAATCCTACCGTGCTGGTTGATAAATCTGTCCAAAAGTTCCAGATCCTTATAATCAACATGGCTGATTTTATTCTTTGCCAAAAAATCTATTTTTGAATTTTTCTTGTGCATACTTTTTCTTTATTTTTAATATTTTCAATTAGAAAGGAATATCCTCGGGACTGATTTCTTCCTCGGGATAATTAATCTCGTCGGAAGAAGCCGGTTGATTGGCCGGAGCTTCATCCGCCTGCTGGGCCGGACCGGGCTGATTACCCTGATTATTATTATAGGCACCGCCGGCACCCATGGGCTTGGCTCCAAACTCAAAACGATCCAAAATAATCTCTGTCCTATACATTTTCTTTCCAGTATCCTTATCATCCCAGGAACGAGTTTGCATTCTTCCTTCGCAATAAATTTCCTGACCTTTTACAAAATATTGAGCAATGGTTTCGGCTTGCTTACCAAAGGAAACCACATTATGGAAATCGGTATGTTCAACCTTATTTCCATTTTGATCTTTATAAATATGATTGGTAGCTACCGAAAAGTTAACAACGGAATTTCCGTTGGGAAGAGTTTTCAACTCCAGGGGTTGAGTAATTCTTCCGATTATCATTGCTTTGTTTAAATTCATAGAAATTTATTATTACTTTTTAATTATTTTTCCAGACCGCCATCTAATTCTTTTTGTCACTCTTCCAATTTCTCCCATTCTCCATTGGCAGCCAACTTGGCCTGCTCGGCTCAAGTCTCCGGATTGTGATTACCGGCAACATTAGCGATAATCTCTTCTATTTCCCCCTTGCTCTTTTCGGCTAAATCGGCAAAGGTATTAATTCCGGCAGAATTTAAAGCCTCAGCAACTACCGGCCCAATTCCTTCAATTTTGGTAAGGTCATCGGAAGCGGTGGTATCAATCACATCCGATTCAACGGCTTCTTCCTCGGAAGAATCATCGGCATCAACAACCTCCTCTTCTTCATCAAGAGAGATATTTTGATATTTATCGGTGGCTTCGTCATCGGCCACGGTTTTAACAATCAAATATCTGAAAACCTCTTTTTTAATTTTATCAACTTCCTTTTTAATTCCGGCCTGGGCTGATGGCTCAACCTCAAACTTTACCCAGGAAAAGAAAGCTCGGTCAAACCTCTCATTCTTGGAAGCGATTTTGGTAATAATTTGGTAAGCGAGATCTATATCTACGACTTCACCTTCGGAAATTACAGAAGCGCCTTGTTTCCCGAGAATGTCTTTAACCTTCTCTACCGTCTGTCCGGCCTCCTGCTGTGATAAATCGGGGTTTATTAACATCCCGATTTCGTATATATTTTTTTGTGACATACAGAGAATATTATAGCATAGAATTGGACAATAAACAAAAAAAGAAAAAGAAAAAACCGGACTTTTTTCCGGTTTTGTCTGATGATAAACTATTTACTTAACAAAGCTTTCAACTCCTTTATTTCCCTTCCTTGCTTCTCGATAATTTTCTGTTGTTCTTTGATAGCTTCAATAATTGGAGCCACCATCTTTGAATAATTTACGGACTTCATTCCATTTTCATCGGTTTCCACCAATTCAGGATAAACTTTTTCAACCTCCTGGGCAACCACTCCGATGTCAGCCTTTCCATTATTCTTTCAATTATAACTAACACCTCTAAGCTTTAGAATGTTTTCCAGTGCACTATCTAGAACAGTGATGTTCTCTTTTAGACTGATATCCGAAGTCTCTGTAATGGAAGCTAGACTCAGGTTACCGGTATTTAGATTAAATTTGAACTTTGGATCCGTTCCTTGACCAATATAAAAACCGTTTGGAGCTCAGATTGACAAAAGAGCGTTACCCATTTTTATACCATGGTCAGCTCCGTTTTTAAAGGTTATATTTCCATCTGAGCTGTCATTAATTTTTATTTTATTGGCAACATTAATTGAGCCTTTAGTAAAAATATGACCGTCTGAACCATCTAGATAAGCTTGTCCCACACCACTACTATTTTTTGCACTGATTCTCCCCCCATTGGTGAAAATATTTCCGGTACTACCATCCATTTTAGCCTTGTGGCCAACAACAAATCCACCAATTGCATAAACAGTATTTTTACTCTTATTTATAGAAACTTCTTGCCCCAGATATAAAGAGCCATTACTTGCACCTATATTCATAATAGTTCCATCTGGATTTTCCAAAATAACCCTTCTAACCTTAATACCGTCAGCGGAAGAATTAACTGATACATTATTTAAATAATTCGTCTGAGCTTGAGTTCCTTTTTCCTCCCATAAAGTAGTTCCGCTTCCATTTCCAACAACATCACCACAAACTCAAGCACTTCCGTTTCATTTTATAGCCTTGCTGTCACCATCACAATTTTGAACTGGCTTATCGGCCTTGTTAAGCATTAAATAACCAAAGTCACTCTTAATAAGATTAGAAGTAATTATATCTCCGTCTTTAAGACCCCCAACACTTTGCCAAGTATATCCGGCAGCATAGATTGATCCGGCGGCTCCGATAATTATTCCCAGAATAATTAATATTGTTTTTTTACTTATTTTTCTCATATTATTTATTTATCACTTAATAATTTAAATTTCTTTAACTACTGGTCTGATATATTTCAAGTTAATCGGCAAACATCCGTTGGTATAACCTCTACCCCTTAGATATATGGTGTACATTTTACCTTTTCCGTATTTTCCACCATTTTTTAACGGATTTGGACTTAGATCCACCTTACGATTTTTGTCTGCCCCGACAACCAGAGGGTTTACCCCACCGGTTAAAGAAGTTTTAGCATTGTCCGAACAGCTTGAGGTTTCCCAAACAAAACCTGGAATTTTTGTTAAATCAACCTCTCTCTTTGTTCTAACATATAGGGTGCTGTTGGGGCTGGGCATGGTTACCAACTGTCCGTTACCACAATCATTTCAGCTTAAAGCATCGGTGGAACATTCAATGGCTGAACAATTCAAACCACCTATATCACCAACTCCGGTTCCGTAAAAAGTCATAATTCCTCCAACACAATCCAGCGATGATAGGCTAATCAATTCCCCGGCACAATAGTCGGTCGGATCGGTGCTTCCGTTCCATAGTTTTGGAGAGGCTGTTCCGGTAACGGAATCGGTTTTGGCCAGACAGGCCGGATCGTTCATAATGGCACTGTATTTGATAGTAACCCCCTTACATATTTCGTCGGCTTTCGGTTTGTAGGGAGGCTCCGAAGGATTTCACTTTCCCGTTGCTTTACAACAATCACCATCGGTTTTTGTACCGGAAACGCTATCGTCCTCCGAAACAACCTTCCCCCTACACTTGGTTACCAATTTAGTCTTCTTTCCAACACAAACCTGATCAGCCGGAGCCGGATCTCATTCTTGGCTAAAATCAACCCCACTGTCAACTTCATTTGTTTTTTTGTGAGAACCGTTCTTATCCTGACAGGTATTTATCTGTTTGGTTTTTCCGCAATTCTTATCCTTGTCGGCCGGATTCCACGGACTCCAACTTCCCTCAACTCAACTCTTAGTGCCGCTAACAACAGAGGTTTTACCCGTAGGGTAGTCCGCCCCACCGCTTTTAGGATGACACATTTCCATTTGGATAAATTCCGTACACATATCTGAAGCCTTCGGCGTGTAGTATAAATTCCCGTCACAGGTCTCCACAACATTAACACTTAATTCAACCGTTTCCGTATTTGAACCGTAGCGAGACTTGTCAAAAATAGCTTTATCAAATTTGGCCTCGGTAATAAATTTAACCTGGAAAGAATAGGTTCCCGGTTCCCTCTTGTCCCCCAGGTTAAAGGATATGATTTGTCTTTGGCGGTCGTCATCGGTAGCCAGAAGATTACCCTTTTGGTCATAGAGCTTTACCACCGTATCGGGGTTTCTATAATCCCCCGCCGCCCCGTAACCATTATTTCTGGCAAGAATATTTATTTTAAGGTCATCTCCCTTGTTTACCATATCCGGAGCTTGAACCACCGAACCGTTAATTCAAGGGTTCCCAACAATTTGCTTGCTGGCCGCCGAAACCTTCGACGAAAAAGCGACAAAGAGTAACAACAAGATGCTCAGAACCAAAAGAAGGGTCGCTTGGGTTTTCTTCTTGCGGAAGAAAAGGAATAGGGATAGAAGAAAAATAATTCCGGCAACCAGGTATAAAAACGTATTTAATGAAAGCCCGCCATCTAAAGAAAAGATTTCGGAAGTTAAACCTCTATCTGCATACTCTTTCATCTCTTCAAAGCTTTTTAGCTCCCGGTTATAAAAATCCAATACCCTATTATTTTTTACAAGGTAAGCCACCGGTAGCACTTCATCACAGGGCCTATCCAGAGAAATTTCATACCGCTCTGCCGATAGGTCCTTAAATCTTTTAGCTCCGCAAATCTCCCCCTTCGGACTAATCAAGCCCAAAACCATTTCTTTTCCTTCCACTTGGTCCAAAGTCAAAACGGCATTTACCGAAACGCTCTCCCCCTTCCCACCGGCACCGCTCAAAAGCACGAGACTGTCTATCTTATCAAGCTCTCCCGAGATGTTTAGAGCCACCTTAGCCTTGGCATAACCATCAATTAAAACATAGGCTTCATAATAGCCACCCCTCAGAGTCACCGGAAACTCAACACTGTTTTGCCCCTTCTTCAACTCATCGGAAAAATACTCTTTTTCAACAACCTTTTCCCCATAGATACTACCCTTGTGAATTTCCAGCTTTAACTTGTCCAAACCATCAACCCCGCTTCCCTTCTTAAAAGAACATCTAATGAAACCGTCGCCATAAAGACAATCCGGCTTTTCCAGCTCTTTCAATTTGGCCGTTGGCTTTATTTTTAAATCACCCAAGAAAGAAAAAGAAAGGAGGGTGCCGGACCGGTCGGTTAGGTAAAGAACCGCCCGATTGATTTCTTTATTTGAAATTAATTTATACTCAAAAAGCTCCCCCAAAAGTCCACCGGTTTTTACCCTTAGAACCTTATCATATTTTCTTTCGTCTATAACGGACCCGTCGACTCCCTCCAGCCTGAGAACATAATTAAATTCCGTCATTGGTGAACGGTTTTTCACGGAAAAGGAAAATTTAGCCTTGTTGTTTTCAACTCCCAAAAACTTAAAGGCAAAAATTTCCGGTGTATCCGTAATCACCCCCGCCAAAGCCGAAGTGGCAAAGGTGAATGATAATAAAATTATCAATATTATTTTTATATACTTCATACTTCTCTATTATAATAAAAAAGAAAGTTAAAACAAATTTTTTTCTTTTCTTAGGTGGAAAAAAACAACTCGGAAGAGTTGTTTTTTTCTTTTAATTTTTTCAAAATTATTTTACTGCGTCTTTCAATTTCTTTCCGGCCTTAAATTTTGGAGCTTTTGAGGCCGGTACATTAACGACCTCCCCGGTTCTTGGATTTCTGGCCGTTCTGGCCTTTCGGTGTGAAATTGAAAACGATCCAAAGCCGGTAAGAGCCACGGTTCCTTCTTTCTTAAGAGTTTCCGTCACAGCCTCCATAAAAGCATCTACCATTCTCTCGGCATCGGCTTTGGTTGTTCCAACCCTATCGGCAATATAAGTCACTAATTCTGATTTATTCATATCTAAAATTTTTTATTTATTATTTTTATTAAAATATCAAGAATCTGTTAAGAGCCCAAAGGCTTTTATAAATAACAAATTCTTTGATAAAGTCATTATATAAGAACAGGGAAATAATGCAATAGTCAAATTTATTATTTCCCCAGGTTCAAAACTTGTATTTTTTTAAAAAAGTTGGTAGAATATCGTGGTGTTTGGGGAGACTTATGCAACTGTTTAGCTCAGTTGGTGCAGCATCTCCCAGTTTAAAATCAGACACCGAGATCTCCTCGGTGGGTAAAGATAAGGAGAATTAAAATTAAATATTGTGCGGGCGTTTAGCTCAGTTGGCTAGAGCATCTCGTTTACACCGAGGAGGCCAGGGGTTCGAGTCCCTTAACGCCCACAAAATTTTAGAAAAAATCGCGTATGCGATTTTTTCTTTAATTTTGTAGGGCGTTAAGGGACTCGAAAAAAGGGCGGCAATATAACTTTTTGAAAAACAACGACCGGAGGGAGTATGTTTTTCAAAAGTTATGTCCGCCCGGCGGGGCCGCGCGCATCAGGCTCCGGTGTCGTTGTGGTTTGGAGCCGATGCTGGGTGGCCGAGTCCCTTAACTTTTATTCTGTACTATCACTTTATAGTTTCGTACAGGGCAAAAATCCCTAACGCCCACAAAAACACACCACAGCTTGTCTGTGGTTTTTGTTTTTAGTGGGCGTTAAAGCAAGCAAACTGCTTTGCTTGCGTGGGACTCGAACCGGCGGAGGCATCCCAGCACTTTCATTTTCTCTCTTTTAAGAAGTTATCACAATTTAAAAAGTTTATGGATTGAAAAGTAAAAAAAATAAGAAAGTGCGGGGAGCCGAGCCGCGTCCAGCTGCTCTTAGCGAAGAGACTCCGGAGTGAAACGGAGGAGTTGATGAGCTTAGAGACAGCGGGATCAGTCCCTTAACCATAGTTCCGTACAGGGCAAAAATTCCCCAACCAATAAAAAAACGGCTCGGCCGTTTTTAATTACTTTTTCTTAACTTTTATCTTCTGATTTCTGGCGGAAGTGGGAGTTTTTTTCAAAGCCTTTTTTGATTTCATGACTTTATCCACGATGCCGTATTTTTTGGCTTCTTCGGCGGTCATATAATAATCTCGGTCCATATCTTTTTCTATTTTATCCGCTTTCTGTCCGGTTCTTTCGGCCAGCATATATTTTAACTTTTCCTTACTTGCCAAAATATGCTTGGCGGAAATTTCAATATCGGCGGCTTGTCCCTCGGCTCCACCCAGGGGTTGATGAATCATTACTTCGGCATTTTCCAAAATGGATCTCTTGCCTTTTTCTCCATAGGCCAAAATAATGGAAGCCATGGATGCGGCCATCCCCACACAAACCGTGTGAATTTCCGGCTTGATAAAATTCATGGTATCCAAAATAGCCATACCGGAATGGATATAGCCTCCGGGAGAATTTATATATAAATAAATATCCTTTTCCGGATCTTCAGCCTCTAAAAAAAGAAGTTGGGCAATGATGGTATTGGCCATATCATCATTAATACCTCCACTTAAAAAAATAATTCTATCTTTTAAAAGACGAGAATAAATATCATAGGCTCTCTCACCGGCATTGGTTTTTTCAATTACTGTTGGTATTAACATTTCTTTATTATACTATTTTTTGTTATAAATTAAAAATTTATTTTTTCAAAAAATATGTTAAAATATGGGAGTCCAAAACAAGGAATATCCATGGACATTTTCTGAAAATTTCCGAGCAGTGCGCAGGGAATTTTTAGAAAAAACCTTACTCCCAAAGCCGAAAGAAAGTGGGACTTTAAAATAATAGCAATCAATCTATCGGAGTTCTGTCAACGGCTTAGCACGCATGCTTTGGGATTTTTGACCCAGCACCACTTTTGTAAAGATAAATAATAATAAATATTATATTTTTTTAATTCATTTATTATATAATAAGAAAATAAAACTTTCGTAACAAAAGTGGTGCTGGGGAAAAATGCCTATGGTAGTTTTCTGAAAATTTCCGAGCAGTGCGCAGGGAATTTTTAGAAAAAACCTTACTCCCAAAGGCGGAGAAAAAATGAGCTTTAAAGTATAATAGAATTAAATATCGGAGTATAGTGTCAACGGCTTAGCACGCATGCTTTGGGAGCATGTAGACTGGGTTCGAATCCCAGTACTCCGACAAACAGCTCAAAAAACCGCGACTGGCGGTTTTTTGTTTTGTGAAATTATCTTCTTACCAGAAAAAAGAAAAAAGGAGCATACCCCTATTTTTTCTTTAGATTAACAATTTTTTTTGTTAGTCTTGATTTTTTTCTGGCTGCGTTATTCTTTTTAATAACACCTCTTTTAACCGCCTTATCAATGGCTTTATAGAGATTGGGCAGAGCTTTTTCCGCTCCCTCTATATCCTTTACCATGATTAACTTTAAAAAGGATTTTATTTCGGCCCTCATGGCTCTTAATCTTCTCAGATTAAAAACTCTCTTTCTCTCAGAAGACCTAATTCTCTTCTTTGCTGATTTTGTAATTGCCATAAAATTCTTATTTTATAAAATATGGTCCATATCATACCCTATTTTTAACAAAAAAGCAAACAAATTCTTAGATTGTAAATTGAGCTCGAGAATTCTAGTTATTTAAAACTTGATTTTAATTTATTACCATGGATCCCGGATATTGGAATTTTACAAGCACTCGTTCCTCGTGGATAAAATTCCATTCCGGGATGACCGAGCACCACTTTTGAAAAAACATCTAGCCGAAACTGAACTTTTTGTGATTTCACGAACTAAAATTTTAAAAATTTTCACTTCCGCAAAAGTGGTGTTCGGTCATTGTCATCCCGGAAACAAGTTTTTCCCATGAGGGACGAATGGTTGAAAAACTTAGTTATCCGGGATCCAGATTGTAAAAAAGGGCAGAAAAAGAAAAGTCTCAGGTTCAAATTACAATCTAAGATTTATTTTTATCTATAACAAAATCAATGATTTTTATTGGTTTTTTGTTATAACCATAAAATCAATTCTCCATAATTAATAATAAAGCTTATGGCCGAGTCCCATCGGGTATGAAGAAAAAAAGAAGAAAGAGAAACTGTCCACGTACTAGTACGTGGACATAAATCTTAATAGCCTGTTTTAAACGGAAAAGAAAAAGAAAAAGAAAATTACCAACACAAGAGTTAATTTAATCACAAAACTCAGTAAATTTTATAGGCAAGGAAAAGGTGCGCCACCAAAGGTGGCGCACCTTAACAAACTTAAATCTCCTGATAATTGGGTTTGTTTCTAACATTTAAGTTTACGGTAGCCGACTGCTGTTGAGAGTTTGAACCATCACAGGTTAGGGTGGCTGTGTAGGCCTGACCCCCCACCGTATCGCCGGAAATAAATTCATGCTCTCCGGGACTTTCATCAATGGCGGAACCGGCTCAATCCGGTACGTCCCCGGTAGCTACACAGGTTCCTGAAGTTGGGAATTCCGTACTGTAATATAATTTAATTTTTTCACCATAGGGAACCGGGTTTTTATCGGAACGCAAATTAACCGCCAACTTCTCAACATAAATATATAGAGATTTTGTTTCATCGGGATAGATTGAGTCACTGGAACAAGTTATCTCAAAATAATTACTTAAGGCCGTCAGGTTTCCTGTGGGAGCACTTTGATTAGACCCAAGAGAAACAGATTGTGCCGGAGTGAAATTACCGGGCCCGCTTATGGTACAACCGGAAACATGATCAACTGTTCAATTTAAATTTGTTGAAGTATTATAAGCGATATTGGTATCGTCGGCACCAAATATTACTACCGGTGTTGGTGGCTTAACCCAAATTTTTAAATCCCTTGTAAGGCTGTTGCCGCTACTGTCTTGGCAGGTCAAAGAAAATGTTGTGTCTGATATCAGGTTATATATTATTTCTGAACCATTTGACACTTTTGAGGAAGGGGATCGCCAAGAACTCGTTCCGTTGCTTGCCGTGCATGGGCCACTGGCCCCCACGGTTGTCCAATACAAAGTAACATCACCGTTATAATCCAGTTTGGATGATTCACTTGTGCCGTCATTGGCGCTAAACTCAAAAAAGAAAGGGTCGTAGGTTACCTGATAGTCTGAGGTTCCACAACTTGAATCATTTGAACAGTTAAAAGAAATCCAGCCTGTATTTATATTTCCCCAGGCCCAACCCTCCACTTCGTAGGTGGAAAAATTAATTTTAGGATTATTGGAGGGAAAGGAAGCCAGGCTAAGATCAACCAAACCCAACCAACCATCATCACTTACAGATCCTCCGGCTCTAAAATAAGCTGTGCCGGAAAATTCCCCGGTGTTTAGATCTACTTTTGGTTGACTGGCCCCGGAAATTCCTTGCATATCGCTAAAATGAAAACTCAACCATCCCAAATTGTCGGATCAGGCATAACCGGAAAGGTTTCCCGAGGAATCAGTGGTTACTCCATAATCAACAACGGAACAAGAACCTGTGTTGGTACAGTTAAAAGAAATTCAACCGGCACCATCAGACCAGGCATAACCCTTTAATCTATCACTCTGGGAGGCTTCCGCCGGTGGTGAAATTGAAATTAAGACTAACAAAAAAGTCAATATTTTTTTAAAAAAATTTTTTTTCTTAAACATAAAACGATTTTACACTCTTTTCTAACCAAAATCAAACTCTCTTTTACCCCAATCAATCCTATGTTACAATGTTTTTATGTTAAAAACTCACTTTCACAAAAATATTGTTTGATATGATTTTCTTCAGCCATCCAGAGAAAAATTTTTGCCTTTGGCCGAAAA
>JALVSO010000023.1 GCA_027024305.1 Candidatus Parcubacteria bacterium
AAAAAAGAAAAAATAATAAATAAATTTTATTTATATTTAAAATAAATATTTTTTCAACTTTAGCTATAATTGGTACATATATTTTAGTATTTTTAATGTATATGCTTAGGGGGATGCCTTAATTTTTGAAATGTTTAAAAAATATAAACCAAGTTATTTTATAAAAAAAGTATGAAAAAAGTTTTATTAAAATGGTATTTTCTAGCAAGTATTTTATTACTAGTATCTAGTTTTATTGCTAGAAAATTTATTATAGCCCATGAGCCAATAGGTTTAATTATTATTATGTTTTATTTGATAAATATTAATATTTCATCAATAATGTTTTATATTAGTTTTTTATCAAAAAGAAAAATATATAAAATATTATTTTCCATTATTAATTCATTAATTTTTATATTTGTGGGAGGCTTGATGATAGCAGAAATGATATAATAAAAATATGAAAATTTTATCAATAGATCCGGGCTATGAGAGGTTGGGCATTGCTATTTTGGAAAAAAAAGAAGGGCAAAAGGAGAAATATATTTATTCAGAGACTTTCAAAACCTCCGCTAAACTGGATTTTATTGAAAGACTTTTTTTGCTGGGTCAAAGAATTGAAGAAATGATAGAACAATACCAACCGGACATTTTAGCCATTGAAAAACTCTTTTTTAACACCAATCAAAAGACGGCCACCAATGTTTCCGAGGCTCGGGGAGCTATCATCTACACGGCCTTGAAAAATAAAATGAAAGTTTTTGAATATACTCCTTTGGAAATAAAAACGGCCATCGCCGGCTATGGGCGAGCCGACAAGAAGCAGGTTATTTTTATGACCAAGCAACTTTTAAAAATAGATAAGGAAATCAAATATGATGATGAATACGATGCCATCGCCGTGGGACTAACCTTTCTGGCCTATAATCAAAATTATTAATCTTCGCCTTCGCCGTCCTTCTATCCCGGCACTCCCGCCATTCCGCCATAAGGGAAAAACTTAGAAGCCTTGCTTCTAAGTTTTTTTGATGTAAAACTTACACATCGGATGTGTTGGAAAGTTAGAAAATATATATTTGGATTATAGGTTGAACCTGAGACTTTCCTTTTCAGTTCTTTTTAAAAACAAAAGCACTGGATTGCTTCGTCGCAAGCTTCTCGCAATGACGACAACCGAGCACCACTTTTGAAAAAAACATTTAGCTGAAACTGAACTTTTTGCGGTTTCAGGAATTAAAATTTTAAAACCTTTTCATTCCTACAAAAGTGGTGCTCGGTCATTGTCATCCCGGAAACAAGTTTTTCCCATGAGGAACGAATGGATGAAAAACTTAGTTATCCGGGATCCAGAATCTAAAAAAGAGTGTAAAAGAAAAGTCTCGAGTTCAGATTACAATCTATGATGAAAAAGAAAAAATATATTATTTTATGCTAAAATAGCAAAATGAATGATAAAAAAGTTTCACCAAAAAAGAAAAAGATAAAAGAAAAAATTAGAAAAACGGTCTTGGAAAGAATCAAGGCAGTTAAAAAGGCCTCGCGGGAAGAGAAAAAAAAGAGGGCGGAAAAGAGTAAGCTGGAGAAAAGTTTGATTGTCAGGAGGTGATTAAAAAATATTTTTTACCTGCTTTTGATTGCTTTTTTTCTTGCCGGCGGAGCTTTGTTTTTCTGGGTAACCACTTTGAAAATTCCGGACATCAATGAAATTCATCGTCTGAAAATCGCCCAGTCAACTAAAATCTACGATAGCACCGGAGAGGTTTTGCTCTATAATGTTCACGGAGATGAAACCCGAACGGTGGTACCCATAGAAAATATTTCCAAATATGCTCAGCAGGCGGCGGTGGCCATTGAAGATAAGGATTTCTACAATCACCATGGTATAAAAATTACTTCCATTCTAAAAGCGGCCTGGGATAATTTTTGAGGAACCGGTCGCTTCAAAAGAGGGGGGTCAACCATTACCCAGCAGGTTATTAAAAATACTCTTTTAACTCGGGAGAAAACCTATACCCGTAAAATCAAAGAAGCCATTTTGGCCTACAAGCTTGAAAAACTTTGAACCAAAGACCAAATTTTGGAGCTCTATTTGAATGAGGCTCCCTACGGTGGAACCATCTATGGAATTGAAGAGGCTGCTCTCTATTATTTTAACAAGCACGCTTCGGAATTGGACATCGCCGAATCAGCCTATCTGGCGGCCATGCCCCAGGCGCCCACAACCTATTCTCCCTACGGAAAACACAGGAAAACTTTAGATGCCAGAAAAGATACGGTTTTGAGGTTAATGTTAAATCAGGGCTATATTACTCCGGATCAGTATAAAGAGGCCAGAGAAGAAGAGGTGGAGTTTGTTTTCAAGACCAAAACTTCCGGTTTGAAAGCTCCTCATTTTGTTATGTATGTTATTAAGCAGCTGGAGGAGATGTACGGCAAGGAGGCTTTAAAAACCGACGGATTAAAAGTGATTACCAGCCTTAACTACGATTTGCAGGAAAAAATGCAGGAAATTGTCAAGGAGAATGCACTGGTGGCTGAGAAAGACTATGGGGCGGAAAACGCCGCCGCCGTGGCCATTGAATCAAAGAGCGGAAATATCATAGCTATGGTTGGTTCCAGGGATTATTTTGATGAGAGCATTGATGGAAAGGTGAACATTACCACGGCCAAAAGGCAACCCGGTTCTTCCTTTAAACCCTATGTCTATTTAACGGCCCTGGAAATGGGTTATACTCCAAAAACGGTCATTTGGGATGTGGATACGGAATTTTCTCTTTCCTGTGATCCGACCTTGCCCGATGTTGAGGCGCGAAGAAATAAAAATTGTTACAGGCCGAAAAATTTTGATTGATACACCGACCACCCTTTCAAAGGGCCCATGAAGCTGGAGAATGCCCTGCCGGAATCCCGAAATATTCCGGCCATTAAAATGCTTTATTTGGTAGGTGTGGATAAGGCTATCGCCAATGCCAAGCTTTTCGGTATTAAATCACTGAATAAACCGGCTTCTTTCTATGGATTGAGCTTGGTTTTAGGTGGGGGAGAAGTCCAGCTCTTAAATCATGTTTCCGCTTACAGCACTTTTTCCAACGAGGGTATCCGCATTGAGCCGGTGGCCATTTTGGAGGTAAGAGATGACAAAGATAATCTTATCTATGAACACCGGGTGGAAAAGAAAAGGGTTATTGATGCCAAGTATGTTCAGAATTTAAATAAGATTTTATCCACCGATAGCTTGAAATATCCAACCTTTGGAGTGAATTCTTCCCTTTACTTTAATAATCGGGTGGCTTCCAAGACCGGAACCACCAATAACAATAAGGATTCTTGAACGGTTGGTTACGATGCCGGTAATTTTGCCGTGGGGGTTTGGATAGGGAATAACGACAACCGCTCGGCCAAGAGAAATCCGGGAAAGATTACCTATAAAATATGACGTGATTCGGTGAAGGAGTTATTAAAACTTTATCCGACCGTAGATTTTCCGGAAGCCCCATCGTTGATTAATTCTGAGACCAAACCTTCCCTGCGAGGAATTATCGGAGGGGGAACCACCATCAAGATTGACATCAAGACTGGCACCTTGGCCACCGACGAAACCCCTGAGGAATTTATCAAGGAAATAGTCATTCCTTCCTACCATTCCATTCTGCATTGGGTGGACAAATCCAACCCGACGGGTCCGGTGCCGGAAGAAAAGGATCCGGCCTATGAGAATTGAGAATATGGTGTTCAGAAATGGGTGGTGGAAAATTCCGATAAGGTACAGGAGCAAATTCAAAATACTCTGGAAGAGTTGCTACAACTCACCGGTAACAGTGGTTTAAATATAGATAGCACTAGAATCAATACTGCTCCTCGGACTATGATAAATAATAATTCCCTGGACTTTAGATTTTTATCTCCGGGTAATGGTGATCGTTTTAGAAAAAAGGAGAAGATTTATGTGAAGTTAAGACAGACCGGTCCCGAGAATATTAGAAAATATTTTATCTATGTTAACGGAAAATACTTGGCTTCAACTACCCGGGAGAGTTTCTCCTTCCGACCATCGGATGTGGATAATATCAAGGTGGGGGAGAATATTATAAAAATCGCCGGTCAGGGGATGAATGGTGACCGATTGGAAAAAATTGTTACCATTCAGGTGGAGGACTAAAAGAAGCCGGACTTGTCAGGTTCTTTGGCGCGTGGTTGCAAGAAGCCGGACTTGTCAGGTATGGTTCGGCGCGTGGTTGCAAGAAGCCGGACTTGTCAGGTATGGTTCGGCGCGTGGTTGCTGACAAGTCCGGCTTCGTGGAAAGGTGTGGTTGTGTGGAAATTCTCGGATTTCGTGGAAAATGTGTGGCAGAAGTCCGACCTGTTGGGTATGGTTCGGCGAGTGGTTGCCGACAAGCCAGGTGTCTTGAAAAATGTGTGGGTGTGTGGAGCGGATGCCACCTTACCATTTACATTCCCAAAGATTATAGAAAAAAGGAAAATAGTAAATAAATAATAAATAGTTTTATGAAAATAATAAGTTGAAATTAGAAGCCGGACTTGTCAGGTATGGTTCGGCGCGTGGTTGCTGACTAGTCCGGCTTCGTGGAAAATAATAATATAATAAAGTTTTATGAAAATAATAAGTTGAAATGTAAATGGCATTAGAGCCTGAATCCAAAAAACCGGCTCCATGGAATTTTTGGAAAAAGAAAAACCGGACATAATTTGTCTTCAAGAAACCAAGGCCACCAGAGAACAGGTGGAAGAGTTTTTTGAAAAGGAAGACACTCCGCTTTTTGCCACTAAATCAAAAAATGTTAAAGAGGGAAAACTTTTTCCCGATTACTCCTATCATTTTTGAAATTCCGCTGAAAAAAAGGGTTATTCCGGTACGGCCATTTTTTCCAAGGGAAAACCTCTTTCGGAGAGCTATGGCATCGGTGATGGTTTGGACAGCGAGGGAAGGGTTATCACTTTGGAATTTAAAGATTTCTTTTTAGTTAATGTCTATACTCCCAATTCAAAACCGGATTTAAGTCGAGTGGATTACAGAAAAGATATCTGGGATAAAAATTTTTTAAAGCATTTGAAAAAGTTGGACAAGAAAAAACCGGTTATCGCCTGTGGTGATTTTAATGTGGCTCACCAAGAGATAGATTTAAAAAACCCCCAGGCCAACAAGACCACCGAAAAAAGTCCCGGCCATGCCGGCTTCACCGATAAGGAAAGACAGTCCTTTGAAAGATATCTGAAAAACGGTTTCATTGATACCTTTCGTTTTCTTCATCCCGATGAGGTGAAGTACTCCTGGTGATCCTATCGTTTCAATGCTCGCAAAAACAATGCCGGCTGGCGCATAGATTATTTTTTAATCTCCGAGCGATTGAAAGACAAATTGAAAAAAGCCGAAATCCACAACGAAGCCTATGGCTCCGACCATTGCCCGGTTTCTATTGAAATATTTTAAATTATTGTGATAATATAAAAATATGGAAGGTCCAAATAAAAAAGAAGTAGTTAGCAGTTCTGAAAAAGCCTTGATTAGAGATATTAGAAATATTTTTGAGCCCCTGGGTATTAGGATTTTATTGATTGGTTCCAGAACCAGAGGCTTAGCCACCAAGGATAGTGATTTTGATCTTTTTGCCCTTAAAAAGGTTCCTGAAGGCTTAGAACATGATGAGCTTTTGAAATTATTTAATCAGCATGTATCTGAAGTAAATCAAGTTGTCCTTAATAATTTTCCGGATGCTAATGTTCCGGAAGGGAAGAGGTGATTGGTTTTTGTCAGAAATGGCAAAGAATTTTCCATTATTCCAAAATTACAATTGGGTGATAATCACAGAGAAGATATATTTTTTAGCCCCGATGGAGAAAAGATGGTTAAAAATAATCCAATCCAAAGTATCTTGGATTCCAAGAGAAAAGAAAAAGAAACAAGCAATCGTTTTAGGGAAACCGTTTTATTTTTAAAAGAGTATATTGCCGATAATTTTAATGTCCGACCTCCGGGTTGGGTGAAATCCCTCGCCTTCAGGCGAAGACTTCAGTTAGTGATATAATAAACGATATGAATAACGCATATCGTAAATCATCACACTCACTTTTCAAAATAGAAAT
>JALVSO010000024.1 GCA_027024305.1 Candidatus Parcubacteria bacterium
CTAGCAGAAGGATTTTGAAAGTCAAGTCAAAGTTCCACAAAATCATCTGAGAGAAGGATTGTATTTTAATGGGCGCGACCTCCGGTCGCGCCCACCCCCCAAAGACGCCCTCCTTTATTAGACGATAAAAATGGGTGAAATAAAAAACTCATTTCCATTTTCACAATCATTAGAAAACAAGGTGGGAAAAAATATTTTTTTTGATAAAATATAGAAGTTAAAAACCAAGTAATATTAAATAAATTATGTCATTAAATAAAATCAGAGGTAATAAAAATGTTAGATTGTTCGTTTTATTGTTAATCATTATTTTAGCCGCGTTGCTTTGATACGTTGGTGAAAAGAAAGATAATAAATACGCCAAGACGGCCGGATTGATTGCCGGTGGGGTGGCCGGAGTGGCCACCGGCTTGGAAGTGGCCGACACCGATTTAGATCTTAAAAAACTTTGAGAGAGTGGCTCAATTAAAGAAGCCATTCTAAAGAGAGATGAAAATGGAAATATTCTTAATATTGGGGTAATCTGTGATGCCCAAGACAAGGGTTTTTATAATTACAACTGTGATGACTTTAAGACCCAAGAAGAAGCCCAGGCTGTTTACGAACAATGCGGAACCGATGTTAATGGTTTAGACAGAGACAAAGATGGAATTGTTTGTGAGGCTCTGCCCCATGCAACCCAATAGATTGAACAGGTAAAAAGCAGAAAAAATAACAACTCCTTTCTTAACATTTTGAAAGAGTTGTTTTTTATTGTCAGAACAATGAGCACAACAAAATCTATTCGGTCTTAACAAATACTAATAATCAACTTCCCCAAAACAATTATAGTGGCTATAGATTCATCACCAACCCCAATAAGAAAAAACATCAGTAAATACACAAAAAACCTTGCAAAAGAAAATAAAAGGTATATAATTTAAGCATTAAAAATTCCTTCGGGAAGTTTTTTTAAAAAATAAAAATATGTCAATAATAAATTATTTAAAAGAGGTTAATGCTGAGACAAAAAATATCAAATGACCAACCAAAAAAGTAACCACTTATTTTACCATCGGAGTTATTTTGGTTTCAATTCTTTTTGCTCTTTATATTGGGCTTTTAGATTTTGTTTTTACGGAAATTGTCAATCGTTTCCTGATTTAAAAAAATAATTTAAAAAATATGGAAGAAAATAAAGATAAAAATATGCGACAAGGCGGAGATGGTAAAAGAAACTGATACGCTATCTACACCAATTCCGGCTATGAAAATGCCGTGGTTAAGAATTTAAAGCAAAGAATCAAGTCTATGGGTATGGAGGATTATATCTTTGATGTTCTAGTGCCGACGGAAAAGGTAGTTAAGGTCAAAAGAGGGAAAAAAGTTGAGGAAGAAATGAAAATTTATCCGGGTTACGTCTTGGTAGATATGATTGTTAACGATCAATCTTGATGGGTGGTGCGTAACACCCCCAGAGTTTCCGGATTCCTGGGAACCGGGGTTCATCCGGTACCGGTTAGTGACAAAGAGATGTTGGCAGTGGTGGAAAAAATGAAAGAGAAGGATAAGGAAAAGCACTCCGTTGATTTGGAGGTAGGAGATTTGGTCAAAATCATTGACGGCCCCTTTAAGGATACCGAGGGCAAAGTAGTTGAGATAGATGAAGTGAGTGGACAAGTTAAGGTAGCCGTTTCCATGTTTGGACGAGATACGGAGGTGGAATTAGACTTCTCCCAACTAAAAGCTATCTAGATTTTTTAAAAAAATTATTGTATAATTCCGTTCAAAGTTCAATTTTATATTGAATAGAATGCTTCTAAAAAAATAATAATAAAAGCAAAATGGCTAAAGAAATTACACAAAAATTAAAATTACAAATTCCGGCAGGAAAGGCGGCTCCGGCCCCACCCCTTGGACCGGCCCTGGGTCAGGCCGGCATCAATATTGGGGAATTTACCAAACAATTTAATGATGCCACCGCCGACCGAATGGGTGATATCATTCCGGTCGTGGTAAATGTCTACGATGATAGATCCTACGAGATTATCTACAAAACTCCACCGGCTTCTTTTCTGATTAAGAAAGCTTTGGGAATTAAATCCGGCTCCGGAAGAAACAAAGTAAAGAAGGTGGGAAAACTTACGAGAGCTCAGGCTGAAGAAATCGCCAAAGTAAAAATGGAAGATTTATCGGCAACGGATATAGACGCCGCTGTAAAAATTATTTACGGAACAGCCAGATCCATGGGAGTGGAAACCGAATAAAAAACTCTGCGCATAACGGACCGGTATGTTTATCGTAAGATAATAAACCTAATAAAAGTGGGCAAAATGCCCATTTTTTCTTTTCAAAATGGTCGCCTCTTTTATCTGTAAGCTTCCACATGCGGACTCCCGGCAATGGTACAAAAAAGTTAAACATCTGGTGTCTGGCAAATATTATTCTTTAATCTATGGTATAATTTCCGGAAATATGAAAACGACTATTGTAGATGCCAAAGGCAAAATTGAAGAAAAGAATCTAAACCGAAAAGATTTTGTAGATTTGCTTAATTTAAACGTCCGAGATTTAAGACCGGTTTTTTCCGTTTTGCAGGTTAGCACCATTCTGCCCCGTTCCCGGGCGGTAATTATTAACCTTGGTTTTATTAAAGCTGTTTTGACCGCCGATAAAAGTTTCTTCCTCCATCAACACCAGAGTGAAACCTTGGAAAATTTTCTGAAATCCTTTGAAGAGAGGATTTCCTCTCGGGAGAAAATTGATGATTTTTTCCTCTTTGCCCTGGAACAAATACTCGAAGCCAAGGCTCGCCAAATGAATAAAAAAGTCGCCACCCTGGATGAATCCTTGAGAAAAGTCCTGCATGATATTCAAAGGAACTTTTCAGGTAATAACCTGGAGAAAATGCTCTACTTGAAAAAAAGAGTTTCTAAGCTGGAAACCCGCCTAAAAGAGATTCACTCTGCCGCCAAAGAAGTTCTGGAAGATGAACAAAATTTCTTTGAGCTGGTTTCGGTCAGTGCCGGAGAGAATAACGCTCGTTTGGAAATTGAATCTATTTTGGAAAATTTTATAGAACAAATAGAAGATAACATAGGTCATATTTTTAGAGCCAAAGAGGATTTGGATGACACTGATCAGTATATCAACCTGAAGCTCTCTTCCCAAAGAACCACCGTTGTTCAGATAGATTTGGTGGCCACTCTTTTTGCTCTTATCTTTTCTTTCTTGGCTGTTATTGTCGGCCTCTACGGGGTCAATTTAAAAAACGGCTACGAAAATTCCTCTTGGGCTTTTTATATTCTCTCTCTGATTTTAATTATTATCTTTATAATTTCCTCTGTTCTCTTCGTAACTTTTTTAAAAAGAAAAAAAATAATCTAGAATTGATTATTTTTTGACTTTTCGATTAGGTCGTTGAAAGGCAATTTCAATTAATTTAAATTCCCAGCTCTTTTAATTCCTCAAAGAGTTTCTTTTCTTCGCTCCCAAGTTTCTTGGGGATTTTAACCTTTAATCGAACATATAAATCACCTCTCTTTTTACCACTAATAACCACGCCTTGGTTTTTTACCTTTAAAACTTTTTCGCTATCCGAACCGGCCGGAATTTTAATGGTAATTTCGCCGTCCACTGTCTTTAACTTTTCTTTGCCCCCCAAAACAGCCGTGGTTAAAGGAATCTCCAGCTTTGTATATAAATCATTGCCAACTTTCTCAAAATTATCACCCTTCTCCACCAAAAGATAGACATATAAATCTCCGCTTTCACCGCCTTCCACGGCTTGGCCCTTTCCTCTAACCCTTAGACGATTACCGCTCTCCACTCCGGGCGGAATTCTAATGGCTATTTCTTCTTCTCGATACTCCACTCCGCTGCCGCCACAACGAGAACACTTTTTTTCCGGGATCTGCCCTTTTCCGTGACAATCGGGACAAGTTTTTTGACTCCTGACAGTTCCCAGGATGGTCTGACGAATTTCTTCCGTCAAACCACTCCCCCCACAGGTGGGACAAGTTTTGAATTTGCTATCTTTTTCCGCTCCGCTACCACCACAGAGAGAACAGAGAGAATTCTTCTTAATCTTAAAATTCTTCTCGGTACCAAAAATTGACTCCTTAAAAGAAATTTTCAATTCCACCTCCATGTCTTCCCCTCTTCTTCTATGCTCAGCCCCCCCACCAAAAGAAGAAAAAATATCTGAGAAATCAAAACCTCCGAAATCAGCACCCCCAAAAGAAGAAGCGCCCCCGAAACCGGAAAAATCAAAACCTCCAAAATCGGCTCCACTAAAGCCCCCACCACCTGAAGCTCCGGCCGAACCAAAGGTATCATATTGCTGCCTTTTCTTTTCATCGCTTAAAACCGAATAGGCCTCGTTTACTTCTTTAAATTTTTTATCGTCCCCCCCCGGCTTATCGGGATGATATTTATGAGCCAGCTTCCTAAAAGCTTTTTTTATCTCTTCCTGACTGGCCCTCCGATCCACTCCCAAAATTTCATAGTAATTCTTTGACATTTCAATTTCTTTTAAAAACCAAGTTTTTTTGCTATTATAACAACATATGGAAAAATTTGAAAGACTAAATGAACCAACCCCTCAAAGAGAAACCGTTGACCAAATCATTCTGCTAGTTATTATTTTCGTAGCCATAATTTTGGGCGGGGCTTGGTATTATCAAAACTATATCTTCAAAGACCCGAGCTACGAAAAAGAAAATCAAATTAAAAAACTGGAAGAGGAGAAAAGACAACTGGAAGAAGAAATTAAAAGAGTTTTGGAAGAAAACTCCCAACTAAAAGCAGACCTGCAAAATCGTGCTCAGATTTTAAGAAATTAAAATCAAAAACCCCTAGGCAGAGCCTCGGAGCATGGCCGGAATACATGACGGAAGTTACGCATTCACTCTGTCTTAAAACTCTCCGGATTTCAAACTTCCGGAGTTGCATCGGAGACAAAGCCCGGGAAGATTTAGGTATAATACCAAAAAAGGGGACCCAAA
Source organism: Candidatus Parcubacteria bacterium (assembly GCA_027024305.1). GTDB lineage: Bacteria > Patescibacteriota > Minisyncoccia > Phycocordibacterales. The sequence goes on from JALVSO010000024.1 coordinate 4,986, forward strand.
ACTCCCCTTTTTTCTTTTAAAATAAAGCCATATTAATAATATTTTAATTTAAAAAATAAAAGTATGGCTAAAAAGTGTAAGTTTTGTAATTCCTATGCGGTAATTAAAAAAGGAAAACATAGAGGAAAACAAAGATATTTTTGTAAAAAATGTTTAAAAAAATTTGTAAATAAAAGCAGAGAAAAGATTTCCTTGGAACGAAAAGTGGTAATTGAATATATCTTTAAAAGGAAACTGCTTAAAGATATTAGTGATAAATTTAATTTATCAAAAACAAAGGTTAAAGAAATACTATTATCTTTTCCTTTAAAAGAAAAAGTCCATAAGCCCAGAGCAGTTCATATTTTGGTAGATGCTATTTGATTTGGCAAAAGAAGATCTAAGCATTCATTTTGTATTATTGTTTTTCGTGACTTTAAAAGAAAAGAAAATCTTTACTGATCATTTGAAGATAGTGAAACAAAACTAACCTACCTTAAGGGGAAAGTATATCTAGAATCTTTGGGATATAGAATATTATCTGTTACCGGAGATGGTTTTTCCGGGATTAGACAGGCTTTTAAGGATATTCCCTATCAGATGTGCCAAGTTCACATGGAAAGAATAGTTACTAGGCAAACAACCAGAAATCCTCAAACGGAAGCGGGACAAGTATTATTGGCATTAATAAAAACCATTCACAGAACAGATAAAAAAACCTTTTTTAGAAGACTAAAACATTTTAGTCTTAAGTATGCTGATTTCTTAAATGAGAAAACAATTAATCCCAATACCGGGAAAAAGTTCTATACACATAAAAGAGTTCGTTCGGCTTGAAAGTCGATTTTATTTTTTTCTGAATATCTTTTTAGCTATGAGGAGGATGAAGAAATTAATAGAAATACAAATTCTTTAGAAGGTCATTTTGCTCACGTTAGGGATTATTTAAATATACATAGAGGT
>JALVSO010000025.1 GCA_027024305.1 Candidatus Parcubacteria bacterium
TCTTTTATACTATCCATGTGTATATTCATATTTAATTTGATGTTCATACACCATCAATAATAGAATATCCACAGCTTTGGTAAAAGATATCTCATTTGAGGTATCTTTTACTTTAGACTGGGTTTTATTTCGGGTATCATTTTGTGTTGGACAATACTGGAAGTTTTTTTTATTCTTGCTTTTGGTATAATAAAAAACAAGATGATTAAATTCAAAGAGGCCAAGCATATGCAAAAGCTTAAAAAACTCAGAGAAGAATCTGAGGAAATTATGGTGGAAGTATATGCCAAGAAGTATGGGATTAAGTATATTGACCTCTCCATGCAGCCGATAAATACCGATGCCTTAAAATTAATTCCCGAGGATCGGGCCAGGGCTGCCGGCATGGCCGCTTTTGATTTAATCGGTCGGGAAGTTCATGTGGCTGTCAGGTCGCCTTTGCCCACCCCGGTTCAGGAGGAGGTTAAACGACTGCAAGAAAAAAAATATAAAGTGGTTCTTTATATGGCTTCCAAGAAGTCTATAGAAAAAGCTTGAAGCCGCTATGGTGATATTTCCTATTCCGTTAAAACTAAAAAAGGGGTCATTGATATCTCTTCAGCCGACATAGATGATCTTTTAAAGGAAATAAAGACTTTGGATGCGGCCAGGGAAGTCATTCGGGAGGCCCTGAATTCCAATCAGTCCTATCGGGTTTCAAAAGTTATTGAATTGATTTTATATTCAGCCTATGCCCTGGGGGCTTCCGATGTCCATATTGAAACTTTTGAAGATCACGCTCAGGTTAGATTTCGTTTAGACGGAATTTTGACGGAGGTTGTCAAATTTGATCTGAATACCTATCACAGAATTTTATCCAGAATTAAGCTGACCGCCGGTTTAAAAATAAACATTAAAAATAATGCCCAGGATGGTCGTTTTACCATCAAAATGGCCGATAGGGATATTGAAATTAGGACCTCAACCCTTCCCGACGCCTACGGAGAGTCCATCGTGATGAGAATTTTGGATCCCAAATCCATAGCTGTTCCTCTGGAAGAGCTCGGTATGCTGCCTTATTTTTTGGAGATTTTAAAAGAAAATATTCACAAACCCAACGGTATGATTATCAATACCGGTCCCACCGGTTCCGGTAAATCTACCACTCTTTTTGCTCTCTTGAGGAAGCTGATTTCTCCGGAAATTAAAATTATCACCATTGAAGACCCCATTGAATATCACGTGGAGGGAGTTACTCAAACTCAGGTCAACCGTGAAAAAGGCTACACTTTTCTGACCGGCTTGAAGTCGGTTTTGAGACAGGATCCCGATGTAATTATGATTGGTGAGATTAGGGACGGGGAAACGGCCTCCATCGCCGTCAATTCGGCTTTGACCGGTCACTTGGTTCTAACCACTTTACACACCAACTCAGCGGCCGGGGCCTTTCCCAGATTTCTGGATTTGAGAGTGGATCCAAAAATTTTAGCCACGGCTATTAATGTGGTTATGGCCCAGAGGTTGGTCAGAAAACTCTGCCTTCATTGCAAGCGACCGGTAGACTTTTCCAGGCCGGAAAATAGAAGGCAGAAGGAAAAAATAAAGGAAATTTTTTCCGGGATTAAAAATAAGGAAAAGTATCTGGATAAAGAAAAAGAATATGTTATCTACGAAGCGGTCGGATGCCCTCGGTGTAACAATACGGGCTACAAGGGGCGAGTGGCCATAGTTGAAGGTATTGTGATGGATAGAAAACTGGAGGATTTGCTCAAAAACTCTCCCACGGAAAGGGAGATTGTTGACAACACCAGACACCAGGGGATTTTGTTGCTGAAAGAGGACGGGATTATCAAGGTTATCAACGGCACAACTTCATTTAAGGAGTTATCCAGGGTGGTTGATTTGTAGCTTTGAAAAGTTTTGTTAGAATGTAAACATGTTTAAAATTATTTCTTTTAAAAAAATAAAAAGAAGTCCGGTTCCAATTACGGTTTGGTTTTTCCTTCCGTTACTTCTCTCGGTTTTCTTTTTTGGAAAGGGGGCCTATACCGCTTCCGGTTATTCCATTCCGGGGATTGATTCCATTGTGGTGAAAATGGTTCCGGAAAATCCAAGACCCAATCAAGAGGTGAGTGTCAGTCTGACATCCTATACCTTTGACATCAACAGTGCGGAAACCACTGTTCTAATTAATGGCAAGGTTTTTAAAAAAGGTATCGGTCTAAGAGAATTCAACTTTCGGGCCCCGGCGCTCTCTAAAACTCTAAAGCTTTCCATTATTTCAAGAAAAATTGATGGGGGAGAGGTGGTGGAGAGTTTTAACATAAAGCCATCGGTGGTGGATTTGGTTTATCAGTTGGACAATCCCTATAAACCTTTTGGTTACCGCGGAAGAGCCGAGGCCATTTCCAATTCGGCTCTAACCATTTTTGCCATTCCGACCCTCTATGGTTCCAATGGTAAAAAGTTTTCTAAAAATTCTTTAATTTACACTTGATCTAAAAATTACGATGTTGATCTGGGAAATTCCGGTTTCGGGAAGAGCAGCTATCATATTGAAAGACTGGATGCCTATCCCCGGGAGACCGTAATTTCGGTTGAGGTCACGGATTTAAAAAAAGAAGTCAGAGGAGTTGGTTATTTGAAACTGAAACCGGAGAACACCAAGATAGAATTTTATCTTATTGAACCGGCCCTGCCTTTTAAATTTAAGAACGTGGCCAATCCAAAGATTATTTCTTCTTCTCTGGATGCCACAGTTATGGCGGCTCCCTATTTTATTGATTTGGGGGATGATGATGTAAAATACAGTTGGAAGATTAATGACAGGGCGGCCAAGGCAAGAAGTGAAGAGTATTGAAACGAGATAATTCTTTCCAACTCCGATGATGATAAATTTACCTCAAGGGTGAAACTAACCTTTGAAGTTTTGAAAAAGCACCGCTTTTTGCAGAGTGCGGAAAGAAGCTTTTTCTTGGAATTCGTCAAAAAAAATCAGTCTGAAGATGAAATCTTTTACCAAAAAAGCAGCGTTGAGGAAAGTAGGGAAAGAGGCTTCTTTGGTTTGTAATCATAATATTCAAAAACTATGCCAACCTATGAATTAGCCTTCTATTATTTTTTAACCTATCTGCCTTTGATTCTATTGGTCTTTTTTGTGATTCTGGTCAGGGATAAATATTTTAAAGTAAAGGAGCGGGAGTTTTATCTGGGTCTTGATATGACCGTTTTTGAAATTAAAACCCCCAAAGAGATAACCAAAACGCCCATGGCCATGGAGTTGGTTCTGGCCGCTTTGCACAATACGGCCGGAGAATCCACCTGGTTTGCCAGGAATTTCCAGGGAAAGAGAAGGGTGCGTTTGTCCTTGGAAATCGCTTCAATTAACGGAGAAGTAAAATTTTATATCTGAGCGCCAAAAAGCTTCCAGAAGGTTATAGAGTCGGCCTTCTATTCTCAATATCCGTCGGTTCAAATCGTAGAGGTTTTGGATTACACCAAATTCTTTGGTTTTGATCCGGCCGAACAGGGTCTTTTTGGGGCTGAGTATGAATTGACCAAGGCCGACCCCATTCCCATCAAAACCTATAAAGATTTTGGTTTAGACAAGCCCGGTCTGAAACCGGAAGAAGTTGTTGATCCCATCAGTCATATTTTAGAAGTTATGGGTAATATCGGAAAGGGGGGGAATATGTGATTGCAAATAGTTATCAGGGCTCAAAAAAAGGACCACATTGTGGGCTGGTTGCCGCTTTTGGATATTTTTAAAAAAAGGAAATTGAAGAAAGAGGTTGATTGAAGGAAGGAGGCCGAAGAAATCGTAGACAAAATGAAAAGGGATGAGGAGGGGAACATCAAGAGAATTGATTTGAACGCTGAAAAAGAAATTCTTGATGCCATTGTCAGGAATATTTCCAAGCCATCTTTTTGGACGGGAATTCGGGCAGTTTATTTTGCCGATGCCGAAAATTTTGACCCCGGTAATATTTCGGCCATGACCAATATTTTTAATACGGTTAAATCAGAATCTTTAAATGGTTTCAAGCCGGGCTTTACAACTTCTTTTGATTATCCTTGAAATGATTATAAAGATATAAGGTTGAATAAGATGAAGAAAGAGGTTTTTGCCGACTATAAAAGAAGAAAGTTCTTCCGAGATGTCAAAAAAATTAACCCCCATTTTTTTCTGCCCTTTTTGGATAAAAAGAAAAAATATAATAAGTTTATCTTGAGTACCGAGGAATTGGCCACCATTTACCATCTGCCATCTACGGTGGTTTCTGCTCCGTCCTTTGACAGGGCTGAATCCAAGAGAGGAGAGGCCCCTTCAAACTTGCCTTTTTAGCGGGCGCTTTTTATCCGTAATTGTGCTAGAATTTTAGAAATATGAATGAGCTAGATTATCATGAACATGTCCAGAGGAGTCGTTGGCTAAAAAAAGCCCTGGCCCTGGCTGTTATTATTTTCTTGATTATTCCTCTAACCGTTTTTTTTGCCTACTTTTTTGTTTCCGGTCCGGCCGAGAATTTTAAAGTTGGAGAAGTTTTTGAAATTAGGGAAGGAATGAATGTCTCGGAAATTGCCGATTTTTTGGAGAAGGAGGGTTATATAAAGTCAGCCTCGGTTTTTAAACTCTATGACCGCTGGGAGAGATTTAGAGGCGGAGATGAGAGCGGAATTAAAGCCGGGCGCTATACCTTTAAAAATGAAGAAGATATTTTTGGAGTCTATCGCCGATTAAAAAACGGGATATCCGGCATTGAAGATGTTAAGGTTAGGATTATGGAGGGAGATCCTAATTTTTTGATTGCTGAAACTTTTGAAAAAAATAAGAAATTTAAAAATTTTTCTAAAGAGAGATTTTTGGAGCTGGCCAAAAATAAGGAGGGATACCTCTATCCTGATACCTATTCTTTTTCTCCCTATGTTAGTGAAGAAACCATCATCAAAACCATGGAAGACAATTTTTACAAAAAGGCCGGAAAAATAGTTGATAGAATTGAAAAGTCCAACAAATCTTTGAATAAAATAATTACCATGGCTTCCCTGATTGAAAAAGAGGCCGGCAATGCCCCTCGGTCTGTTAAAAAAAGGGTTTCAGGAGTTCTTTGGAGGAGAATAGAGTTGGGTATGCCCCTGCAGGTGGATGCGGTTTTTGATTATATTTACCAAAAACATTTATCGAGAATTTTATTCAGTCATTTGAAAGTTGATTCTCCCTATAATACCTATCAAAATAAGGGATTGCCTCCGGGACCCATTGGCAATCCATCCATTTCGGCCATTGAAGCGGCCATGTACCCCACTCCCACCAAGGATTTGTTTTACATAACCGGTAAGGATGGTAAGTTTTATTTTTCCAGAACCTCCGCCGGTCACTATGATAATATCTCCAAATATAGAACCAATTATAAAAAATCGGTTGTTGAAGAAGAGGACTTGAAAAATGATTCCTTCGGAAATCAAGGGTTGGAGAATTAAAATAGTCATTTCAAAGAGATTCTCAAAAGAGGTGAGGAATACCTAATGGTGTCTCTTGACTAAGACAGGTTATCCTGTTATTCTTAAGGTATGCTAAAAGAGATACATAAAAAAGAATTTGAAGATAAGATTTTGAAAAAGGATGGAGATTTTCGCTCTCGAGTCTTTGATTTTTCCTTTGATCTCTCGGACTGGCTCAACGATGGCAAGATTGATTTTGAAGTGGATTTTTCCGGCTCCATTTTTAAAAAAGATATTTCTTTTGCCAAAGTTAGACGTAAAGGCAAAATTCGGTGGGTTTTGAGCTAGGTTTTTTCTTTTTTCTTTCTCCGGTTTTTATGATTTTCAAAGTATTCATCTATCATCTTAATCTTTAATTCTTTGGAAATTCCATTGTGATT
>JALVSO010000026.1 GCA_027024305.1 Candidatus Parcubacteria bacterium
AGATAGTACAATGCCTTTTCAGCAACATAGAGATATTTTTTATTTAAGCGGTGTAGATCAAGAAGAAAGTGTATTGGTTTTATTTCCAGATGCTCCAGATAAAAAACACCAAGAAGTATTATTTTTAAAAGAAACTAATGAACTTATTGCTATTTGGGAAGGCGAAAAACTTACCAAAGAAAAAGCCTTTGAAACAAGTGGCGTAAAAACAGTGTATTGGCTACAAGACATGGAAAAAGTAATTTTTGAGTTAATGACACAGTGTGATACTGTTTATATTAACACCAATGAACATTACAGAGCCAATGTAGAAACTGAAACTCGAGAAGCACGTTTTACAAAATGGCTTTTAAAAAAATATCCTGCCCATAATGTTGCTAAAAGCAATCCCATTTTACAACGATTACGTTCGGTAAAAGACCACATAGAAAATACACCTTTGCTCAAGCCCGGTGTGTTTTCCCTGAGTTGTCGATATAAAGGTCAAACCAAGAGCGATGATTTTTTTCTCAAACTCAATCTGGAATATGCAAAAGAATATTCGCCCGTCACCGATTTGAAAGTAATAGCCGGCTGCTGGAAATACTTGGGAGAATAGTGCGTCAGCGACAAAAATCACTGAATTTTATTACGTGATTTTAACACATTGTAAATCGAATTTTGGCTTATTTTTGTAGCTGCAAAATTTTAATATAAAATTACTATGGGGCTCGTTGAAGTAAAACTCCCGAAAATGGGAGAAAGTGTGGCAGAAGCAACCATCACAACCTGGTTGAAAGCTGTGGGCGACACAGTAGAAGAAGAAGAATCCATTGTTGAAATCGCAACCGATAAAGTCGACTCTGAAGTCCCCTCTCCAGCGGATGGAGTTTTGAAAGAAATCCGTTTTCAGGAAGGTGAAGTCGCAAAGGTTGGTGATGTCATAGCTATCATTGAAGTGGAAGGGGCCGGTGAAGAACCATCGGGAGCCCCTGCAGCGAAAGAAGATCCACAGAAAGCGCCAAAGGCGGAAGCCCCTGCAAAAACTGAAGTCACGGTAAACCCCGACCTTGTTGCACAGCAAATAGCGGCCGCACCGGTTGATCTCTCCGGTGGAAGCCGATTCTACTCACCTCTTGTGAAAACAATAGCAAAAAAAGAAGGTGTTTCCATCGAAGAACTCGAAAAAATTCAAGGCACAGGAGAAAATAACCGGGTAACTAAAAAAGATATTCTCACCTATATCGAAGGCGGTCGTCAATTTGCAGGCGCCAAAAAAATACCAGAACCGGTTCCTTCACAGCCAGCTACTCCGGCACCCACACCCACTCCGGCCGGATCAGCACCGCAAGGCATTCCGAAAGCCGAAGACTTTGCGGGAAATGTAGAAATAATTGAAATGGACCGTATGCGCAAAATCATTGCCAAACATATGGTCGAATCCAAGCACACTTCACCCCACGTAACATCATTTGTTGAAGCTGATGTGACCAATATCGTCAAATGGCGCAACAAAATGAAAGATGAGTTTTTCAAACGGGAAGGAGAAAAACTTACGTTCACTCCCATTTTTATAGAAGCCATTGTCAAGGCTATTAAGGATTTCCCAATGGTCAATGTGTCTGTTCAGGGAGATTATATTATTAAAAAACTGGATGTCAATATAGGTATGGCCACTGCCCTGCCAAGCGGAAACCTCATTGTACCGGTTATCCACCATGCAGACCAGCTAAACTTGACCGGATTGGCCAAAAAAGTGAATGATTTGGCAAAAAGGGCTCGCGAAAATAAACTGACCCCGGACGAGATT
>JALVSO010000027.1 GCA_027024305.1 Candidatus Parcubacteria bacterium
GATTAAGATGATAGATGAATACTTTGAAAATCATAAAAACCGGAGAAAGAAAAAAGAAAAAACCTAGCTCAAAACCCACCGAATTTTGCCTTTACGTCAATAAAAAATAAAAAAGGCTATTTTCTTTCGAAAATAGCCTAAAAATAAAGAAACTATCCTTATCTTCGCCAAAGGCAAATCATTGAGTCGCCACGGCTAGAATCTAGGAGTGAATCAAATTGCTCACTGTAAATAGCTACCCTTCTATGCTCTTTTCCATAAAGGTTTGAGCCGTAGGTTCCCTTAGAGGTTAAGGTATCAGGATTAAAATTTTCATCACCTAGAAATCGAGCAACAATTTTTCCAACTTCTTTAATGTCTTCGGGAATTTCTTTCTTGTTAGGTTTTGGATAAGATATTCCATTCACCGCTTTATCGAAGCACATTTTCATAATTGGATTTTGTGTTCGAAGAGCGATGAATTTACATGGGGGAAGGGGGCATAATTGATCTGCTCCAAAATACTGCCTATGAACATCATCATTGATAATGTAGTTTAGGAGAAAAGAGCCTATACCTATCCCTTGATATTTTTTTTTGACACACATTCCTGCAAGATATAAGATATCTCCCTGAATAGCGCTATATTCAATTACATTCCAGAGACGAAAGGCTATTGCCCTAAAATCATTTTTTTTAAAAACGATTATTAGACCGTCTGCTGAAAAGATATGACTAAAAATATCTTCTTCTTTTTCTGAACTTGGTTGTTGGGAGAAGGCATCCAGGGCGACCGGGTATAACATAGAAAAGATAATACCTTTCTCTTCTTCATCCAGCATTTGTTCTGGAAATGAAATCTTCCACCCGATAAGTTTACCATCTCTAGTCTTTACTTCAAAAAAAGTACCTTTTTCCCAGATTTTATCATTTGTTGCTAGTTTATGCTTTTTAAGATTCATTCTTGCCTCCGTAATATTTTAAGAATACCGTTAATAACTTTAACAAAAAAAATATAAAATGACAATATAATAAAAATATTTTTTAATACTAATTTTATCCAATATAAAAATACTATTTCTTTAGATAGAATTTTCGAGGATTTGAAATTTTTTTTGCAAGGAAACCATAAATTTTTTCATATCTATTTTCTCCAAATAAAATTGGATAAAAGGTTTCTGGGGCAATGAGATAATTATTATTTTTATTTTTTGCTATTTTTGTTCCTTTATTGATTTTTTTGAAATTTTTTATTTTTTTTAAGAGTTTGTAATTATTTTTCTTTTCAAGAACATTATAAACTTCATAAAAAGATGTGGAGTTATTTTTTTTTTGTCTTGTTTTGGGGTTTTTTCCTTTTGGATTTTCTAATATTTTTTTTAGATCGTTTAATATTTTTTTTAACGTTTTTTTAGAGCCCTCTGGTCCATATTCAAAAGCTAAACCAGCTTTGGCCTGAGAGATTAAAGCCTTTGTATTTTTATATTTCATAATTAAGACAATGGGAGGATTAATTAATTCTATTAAATCAAGAATTTCTTTGTTAATTTTTGTTATGATAACCATAGCTTCTTTTTCAGGGTCTTTAACAGTATTTGTTGAGTGGATATCGATAACAATATCACTCTTTTTAATAATGGGAGAAAGATAGTAAGCCAGGCGTTCTTCATAGTTACCTGTTTCTTTTCCTGGAAATGATCTATTTAAATCAGAATCAATAAAAGCTGTATTTTTTAAAAAGGCTCTTTTGTTGGCAATATTGGTTAGTAAATTATATTCTTGAATTTTATTTTTTTTTACTTCATTTATAACTTCAAGCCCTATTTTTTCATGACCGTGAGTACAGGCATTTAAAAAGATAGTTGGTTTTTCAGAAGTATATACTTTTTCTAAAAGTTTTTTATATTTTTTTCTCATTTTTGATTGATTTTAACATTTTTATTTTTAAATTAAAATCTAAGAGAGAGGCGATGGGGAGCTTTGACTTTGAGCCAAGAGACTTTGTTGGTATAATCCTTTTTATAAAGAAAAAATAATAAATATGAAATTTAGCTATAACTGACTTCAAAGATTGTTTGAAGATAAATTGCCGGAAGCGGAGGAGATTGCCGAGAAAATGGGAGCCCATTCTTTTGAATTGGAGGGGTTGGAAAAAACGGAAACGGGAGATTTTTTGGTTGATTTGGATATTTTACCCAATCGTTCTTCCGATGCCTATGCCTATAAAGGCATTGCCCAAGAGATTTCCGCCCTTTTTAATTTGAAATTAAAAGAAGGAATCTATAATCCGCCAAAAGGCGATGAAAGTTTTAAAACTTCCGATTTTATAAATCTAAAAGTGGAAGATAAAAATCTGGTGAAGCGGGCCACCAAAAGACTGGCCGTGGATGTTGAAATCAGAGAATCACCGGAGTGGTTAAAAGAGATTTTAAATTCTATCGGTCAAAAATCCATCAATAATGTGGTGGATATTACCAACTATGTTATGTGAATGACCGGACAGCCGGTTCACGCCTTTGACTTTGATAAGCTGGCCGGTGGAGAAAAGAAAGATGTTTTTATTCGCCATGCCAAAAACGGAGAAAAGGTTGTTGACTTGAGTGGAGATGAACACGAGCTGGATGAAACGATGTTGGTCATTGCCGATGAAGAAAAAGTTCTGGACATTGCCGGTATCAAGGGGGGTATGGATTCCGGGGTGGATCAGAATACCAAAAGGGTGATGCTTTCGGCGGTTAATTTTGATTTTCAGAATATCAGAAATACTTCCAAAAAATTAAAGTTGAGAACGGATGCTTCAGCTCGTTTTGAAAATGAGGTCCCTCTCTGTCGTTTGGATGATGCCATGAATTTATTTTCCGCTCTTCTAGAAGAACTGGCCGGAGCTCGGGTTTCCACAGAAATCATAGATACAAAACCCTTTGATTTTGAATCTAAAAAATATATTGAAATTTCCCGAGAAAAAATCAATTCTCTTCTGGGAACGGAAGTGGCCCAGGAGAGAATCAAGGATATTTTTGAAAGCTTGAATTTGAAGACGGAAATTTCCGATGGCCTTTTTAAAGTGGAAATTCCCTGCGACCGTTTGGATTTGAATATTCCGGCCGATTTGGTGGAGGAGGTTGGGCGAATTATCGGCTATGACAATTTGGAAGCCAAGATGCCGGCCGAGGAATTTAATTTTCCGGAACCGTCCATTTTTAAAGAAAGCTATTACAAAGCTTTGGATTTGTTGGTCTCCCTGGGCTTCTATGAAATTCAATCGCGGGCCCTTGCCGGCAGGGGAGTTATAGAATTGGCCAACCCCTATACTTCGGAGTTGTCTTTTGTTCGGGATAATCTTTTGGACAAACTGAAAGAAAAAGCTGAAAAGGAAATCTTTAACCTGTCGGAGCCGAAACTTTTTGAGATAGGAAAAATTTTTACCGCCTATGAAACCGATGATGAGGATAAGAATGTGGCCGAACATTGATCCTTTGCCGGAATTATCGGCAGGAAGAAAATAAAGGAGAAGCAGAAAGAAGAGCTTTTTTATAGGACCAAGGGTTATTTGGAAAAAGTTTTTGAGGTTCTTTCGATTAAAGATGTTCAATGGAAAGACAGTGATGAGGAGGAATTTTTGGCTGATATTTTTGTCGAAGATTTGAAAATCGGTTCCCTGGGAGTTAATTTCTGAGAATTGAATTTTGAAGAGCTGATTAAACATATTGATAAAAGGGTAGATTACAAACCGGTTTCAAAATTCCCCAAAATTGAAAGAGATGTGGCTTTTTGGGTGCCGGAAGATTATCAAGTAGCCGAAGCTGAAAAATTGATAAAATCCGTTTTGGGAGAAAATCTAAAATCGGTGGAGCTGTTTGATATTTATAAAGACAGTGAGAATCAAAGAAAATCCCTGGCTTTTAAAATTATCTTCCAGTCCGATGAAGAAACCCTTTCCGATGAATTTGCCAATGGAGAAATGGAAAAGGTTTATTCTCTGTTAAAAGAGCAGGGTTTTGGGGTGAGGTAATAATATTACTACGCCGGGGGTGGTAGGATGATTTTTTCGTATGTTAGAATAGTTGAATGAAAAGAATTTATCTTGGAGAGAAAAAAGATAAACTTTTAATCTTTTTAAATAAACATAAAAATAAATTTTCTTGAGGGACTTTTTTAGTTGGTTTTCTTTTTGATGTTTTTACCCTGAATAGAATAGATGCTCTCTATGGAAATTTGGTCCTGGGTTTCTATCTTTTTCTGGCCATTTTCCTGATTTTCTTAATAAATTGGGGGGATTATAGGGGCATTAAAAATAAGTTTGTTTTTAAGCTTTACCAATATGCTCCCTTTGCTCTGCAATTTTCTTTTGGTGCCTTGCTTTCAGGTTTTGTAGTTTACTATACAACCTCTGCCACTTTTTATAATTCCTGACCTTTTCTTTTGGCTCTCTATCTGTTTTTTATTCTAAATGAAAAAATAGAAAAGTACTATGAAAGATTTGAATTTCAAATGGCGGTTTTCTTCCTGGCTCTCTTTTCATTTTCTATTTTTTTCCTACCGATTTTAACCAAGAGAATCGGCGATAAAATTTTTATTGCCAGCGGAGCTTTATCTGTCCTGTTTATTTTTTGACTGCTTCGTTTTATCTATAAAATTTTGCCCGTTTTGAAAAGACGAAGGTGAAAAGTAATCAGAAATATCTTCGTTATTTTTGTTGTTTTTAATTTGTCCTATTTTTACAATATTATTCCACCGGTACCACTTTCGGCTAAAAGGGCGGAGATAGTTCACTGGGCCGGGAGAAATGAAGAGGGAAAGTATGAGCTCATTAGAGAAAAAAGAAAGTGAAACGATTTTAAAGACAGATTTTATAATATCTATTATCGCCGTCCGGGAGAAAAAGTCTATTTCTTTGTTTCCGTTTTTGCTCCCACGGATTTAAAAACAAAAATTATTCATCGTTGGCAGTATTATGATCCCCAAAAAAAAGAATGAATTAACTATTCTAAAACAAGTTATCAAATTACCGGCGGTCGTGGCGGAGGTTATCGTGGTTATTCTTATATCTCAAAGGCTAAAGACGGGAAATGAAGAGTTAGTGTGGAAACACCCAGTGGTCTTTTAATAAATCGAGAATATTTTGAAGTTAAAAATATAGATAAAAATCTTAATTTAAAAACCGAGGTTTTAAAATAATCTTTAATTAATATCTTCCTTTTTATTTTTTTCAGCTCTAACTAAAATAATAGGAGTTAGTTCTCGGCCCTGCCCCATGGGGTTATCTATTAAAATATTTCTGGCTCTTTCGTGGGAGAGGGGCATGGACAGACTCATCCCGATGATTTCCGTGTTTATATTGTTGCTATCGATAATGCAGCAAGGGAGGCCGTATTTACTCTCAATTTCCGAGCAGGTTTTTTTGGGATTTTCAGGGTAGATTTTGGCAAATTCGTTGTAGGGAGGAATTTCCTCGGAGAAAGTTCCGTCAATTTCGGAAATCCTATTGCCGGCTAAAATATAGAATCACCCCTTCTTCTGTCCGAATAATTTGTAGATTAGGGAAAGGGGAATGCCCAGGAGGGCGGCAAAAAATATTCTTCACCAGCCGGCGATAAAGATGGCCGCTTGGACCTTTTCCGGCACGGCATAGGCCGGATCATTTTCGTAGGCCTTTCTCCCCATATTCCAGCGAATTATTTTGGCGATGCTCCTGGCCAGCCATTTTGGTTTTAGAAGAGATTTATGAATTAAACGTCCCTCGGTTATGGTAATAAATTTTTCCGATACGGCTATTCAATCTCCTTCCTGATATTCTTCCTTGATTTTTTCAAAAGCCGGAGAGATATCTTCTTTAATATTTATTTTTCCTGTGTAAACCGGGAAGCGTTTATATCACTGACCATCAACTTCTATTTTTAGATTATGTCCGGGATTTGCCTCTTTTCTTATTTCTACATTTTTCATACTTTCATTATACTGCTTTTTAACAATATGACCAAATCATTTAATCTAAAAAAATTAGAAAACCAATCGTACTAAAACACCGAGGTCTTGCCTCGGTGTTTTTGGTTTATATCTTTTTTACTGTTAAAATGGGAAAATGAAACAGGAGACAGCTCTGAAAATTTTAAAGTCGGGACAGAATGTTTTTTTAACCGGATCCGCCGGAACCGGAAAGACCTATCTTTTAAATCAATATATAAATTATCTCAAAGAGAGAAGAATTCGTCCGGCCATCGTGGCCCCCACCGGCATCGCCGCTTCCCATTTGGACGGTCAAACCATCCACTCTTTTTTCGGTTTGGGATTGAGAAGCCAAGTGGATGACTGATTTCTGGATTCCCTTTTGCAGAAAAAATATCTCCACCAGAGGTTTAAAAATTTAAAGGTTTTAATTGTGGATGAGGTTTCCATGATTTCTCCGGAGCTGATGGAGAGTATGGATAAAATTTTAAGGGCTTTTAAATTTTCCAACAAGCCCTTTGGTGGAATTCAGGTTATTTTGTCCGGTGATTTTTTTCAGCTACCGCCGGTCAGTCGGGAAAGAAAAGCCAAGCGCTTTGCCTGGCAGGCTCCGGTTTGAAAGAGTTTAAATTTTGCCACCTGCTACCTTCAAGAAAAATTCCGCCAGGACGATGATAAATTGATCAATATCCTTGATGACATCCGCTCCGGGGAAATTTCCGAAGCCAGCTATACTTATCTGCAAGACCGTCACCAAGCCGAGTTGGAAAATTTTAGACCGACCAAGCTCTATACTCACAATGTGGATGTGGATCGGATAAATAAAGAAGAGTTGGACAAATTGCCGGGTGAGGAGAGGGTTTTTCTCTACACCTCTTCCGGCTCGGCTAAAAATGTGGAGAAAATTTTTAAATCATCACTTTTATTGGAAGAGGTGGTTCTGAAAAAAGATGCCGTGGTTCTCTTTATTAAAAATAATTTGGAGGAGGGTTATATCAACGGGACCACCGGCGTGGTGGTTGATTTTGACGAGGACGACGGTCTGCCCATCGTGGAGATATTTTCCGGCCGGAGAATTAAGGTTGCTCCCCTGGATTGAACCCTGGAAAATGAAAATGGAAAAATATTGGCCACCGTTTCCCAAATTCCTCTGCGTTTAGCCTGAGCCATCACCATTCACAAATCCCAGGGAATGACTTTGGATGCCGCCGAGATTGATCTCAGCAAAACCTTTGAGGTGGGCCAGGGCTATGTGGCTCTTTCCCGAATCAGAAGTATTAAAGGTTTGCGCTTGCTTGGAATTAATGATACGGCCCTGCGGGTGGATCCTCTGATTTTGCAGATTGAGGACCGAATGAAAGAGGCCTCCCAAAGATTTTCCGATGAGATGGAAAGTTACAGAGAGGAAGAATTAGAAAAAAAATTTAAAGATTTTATTTTAAAGGCCGGCGGGACCGTCAAGAAAGAAGAAATAGAAGAAGAGAGGGCTTTTTTGAAAGAAGAGAGGGAAAAGTTGGAACGAGCCCTGAAAAGCGGTGATGTGGAAATTGTTAAAAGAGAGAAAAAGCCGAATTACAAAATTACCGAGGAACTGATTGACCAAGTGGCTGATTTTCAAGAATTGGTTGAAAAAAGGGGTATGACCGCCGGCACTGTTATCGGACATTTGCAAAAAATCAAAGAAATGGATCCGGCCATAAATTTGGAGAAGTTTAAGCCGAACTGGGAGGTGGTGGATATGGTCCGGGAAGCCGTGGAGGACTTAAAAAAGGAAAATAAAAAAGAAAATTTTTTAGAGGACGGAACTTTAAAATTAAAACCGATTTTTAATGCTCTGGACGGGGAAGTAAGCTATGATGATATCAAGCTGGCTTTGCTTTTTATGGATTAAAATATCTTAGAAAATTAAAATATTACACAAATGTCCGTACGGACATTTGTGTGATTTTTTAGAGGGGGGTTTAGAAAAGAGAAAAAGAAAAGAGAAAAGGAGAAGGTAAGGGGATGATAAGATGAGGGCGCGACAAGATGAAAGATTGGGGCGCGACCTTCGGTCGCGCCCCTTTTCAAAATATTTTTGCTATAATAAAGGCAATATGAGTGAATGACCACCGAGAAAAAATGAAAAAAAGGAAAGCCCACCCAATCCATACAAGTTTATTCCTGTTGTGCCGGGAAAGGGTTTCGTGGGCGATGATGTTTCAAATTCCAGGGAAACTGAGAGTATTCGCCAAATGGAGAAAGAGTATCTCGGACCGGAAGAGGATAGTTATGAATTCCGAATGGAAGAATATGCTGAGACGGGCGACCCCTCTGTTTTAAAAATAGAAGATGTTAGAAGGACACCAGATGTTTTTGGATATGATGTGGTTTCTAATGTGCCCGGAGCGACAGAAAGTGATTTGGCGGAAGCTAGAGAGGTCGATGAAAAATTTAGAAAAGAGATGGAAAGACAGGAACTTGACGATTATGCGGTCAGTGGAACAGAAGCTCTTTTTGCTAATCCTGATAATTTCGAAGAAAATTTATTTTCTTGAATAGATGGGACTCCCTACGAACAACTAAGAAAAGAACATGATATTTTTGAATTTAATATTTTATTTGATAAGTTGATGAAAAAAAGGGTTGGTGAAGATCCAAACGATAGGAGTATTTCAAGAGGCTATTCTCAAGAAAGGAAAAAATTTGCTTTAAACTTTATAAATTTTTGTAGGAAAAAATTTGAAGGTGATGAAAGCCCTGAAAAAGAAGAATATAATGATTTTATAAGTAAAGCATCTTTTGTTCTGACCGGAGTGGCACCGGGAGTTTTTGATTATATTGGTGGTGTTGATGATAATTTGTTGGTCGTTTCAGAGATGCAATCGGTGCCCGGCATGAAAGTTTTTTATCAGGATAAAATGAATTCGTTAGTTTATGATTTAGAATTTTCCGATATTGATTTTTTAAGAAGGGCTTTTGAAAATAAAACAATTTTACAAAAAGCCAATATTATTAATTTGTTTCCTGAAATCATTGCTTTTGCTACTTCAAGTGGATATGCAGATAGTATTTATGAAAAGGTATTGAAAGTCTTGGATGAACAAATGGGACAAAATGTTCTGTTTGATAACCTGATATGGCAAAAAAGACTGGAAATTATTCAAATGGTTCGGGCGGAAATGCCAATAGATTCAAATGTAAGATCTTTTTCTTTCAGAAGAGATAAATTGTTAAGAGAGTTAGTAAATTTACCGAATAAGTACAAAGACTATGAGGTTTTCTATATGGCTCGTAATCTGCTTGGCTTGAAAGATGTTTATGGAAAGGTAAGATATGCTGTTGAAGTTGATGGTGGAAAAGTGGAGAAAATGAGAATCCCCAGGGATAGGTTAGTTTATCAAAATATCTTAATGGCCCAAAAACAATCATATAATCAAAAAGAAATACTTAGGTATTTAGACGGAGAATATTATGGGGATTTAAGTCTCAGAGAAAAATGAAGGAGGGAGGTTGAAAGTGGTTATTTTATTTCCCCCGGGGGCTGGGAAGAAAACAACATTAAAGAAAGTTTAAATGTGTCGGAAGATGAAATTAAAAATATTTCAGAATATGTTAGCGGGGAAAATGCCAGAGACTTTCTTGACTTGTTTTATGAACACACTCAACGAGATGCTTTGGAGCACGCTCTTTACGATGACCTTTCTCGTTTGTCTGTTCAGAGTCAAGAGCGTTTGTTGGATTATATGATTTCAGATCGAAGCCCCGATTCATTTTCCAGAATTAAGAAGTTTTCCAGGGGGTTGGATAATGAAAGGGAGAGAGATAATTTTTTGCAATCATTCCTTTCCCTGGCCCAGGGCGGTGAAGAAATGGGAGAAAAAATTTTAGCCATTGCCGAGGCTTATCCGAAAGAAGAAGCTTCCGCCATCTTCACCAAGTATGCGGAACTGGTTGATGCGACTGATAGGGTGGAGGAGTCTTTGAAAAAGGAGTTTCCCGGTGCTGATTTGGAAATGGTCAGAGAGATAGCTCAAAGACTTCTTTTAAAGGGAAAAAAGTTGCTGGATGAATTTTCGTCTCAAAAAGATATGAATGGGTCAGAACTGGTTAAACAGTTGGAAAAGTTGAGAGCTGAAAATATTTTATTGGTAGAAAAATATAAACTTCTGCGAGAGGCGGGAGTGGTTGAAAATATAGCCGATTTGGAATCGGTTAAAACGGAAAACCTGTCGGGGGCCGATGCTTTGAGAAACGATAAACTAATGTCGTTCTTTAATGAGAGTTATAGGGATAATTACACTTCCTATTCGGAAGAGGGATTAAAATCTCTTTTGGAAAAGTTAAGAAAAAATCTTTCAGCTGATAATTCAGAGGTTTATTATATGTCTTCCGGAGATAAAATTTTGTCGGCCATCCTATTGAATAAAAAAGAAGAAGAAAGAGAGGCTTATTTAAGCGCTTTAAATGTAGATCCAACTTTAAAGGAAACTGCTGCCGGCAGGGTTTTGTTAGAGGAAGTGATGGGTCAATTGTTGGAAAGGGGATGAGCTTTAACGGCCGAAGCTTCTCCCGATAATGCTGTCCACTATATAAATTTATTTGATTTTGTGGGTTATGAAAGAGTGGAAGATTCTGATGAAGATTATATTTTAAAAATAAAAAGAGACGATACTACCTATGAGAGTAAAGATAAGAAAAAATATTCCAAAAAGAAAATCAGAGAGATGGTGGAGGGCAAGATTGCCGAAGATGGAAAGATTGCCATTTGAATGACTCTTGATAGTAAAGAAACTCCGCCCCAGCTGGAAAAAGGTTATGTTATCACTCAGATGTTTAGAGGAAAGCTTGATGATGTGCCAGGAAACTATTTTCTTTTGGAAAGGATTGATGAAAATAGGTAGGTTTTAGAAAATGAGCGCGACCTGCGGTCGCGCTCATTTTCTAACTTAAACTTTCCCAAAGGGCTTCAAAAAGAAAACGATTTAATTTATAGATGTCTGGATCAGATATGATACTGGAAGTTAAACTTTTATTTTTAAAGGTTATATAGGCTACTTTTTGATTATAGATTTGATTAACCGCATAGAAATTTTTAATTTCGCCCCTTGGGGCTATTTTTATTTCCGTTAATTTGTTATTTTTGTTTTTTTCTAAGTATTTTCTGGCTTCCGGACTATCTATCATAATAATTTTCTTTTTGATTTTCTTTTTGATTCTTTCTTGAACATAGAGTTGGTCAATATCAGCTATTTCTTTTTCCAGGGTTTGGCTATCTACAATGGTGTAAATGATTTCGTCTTTAACCGATAGAGTTTCTTCTAAAACTTTCCTAACTCCTTCTTCGCCTTCAAAAAATTGCACTCCGGGTTTTCCGGCCGTCAGGTTGTATTGGGAAGTCAGGGCGTCAATGGTTGCTCCCAGCTCTTTTTGAGCTCTTTTAATTTCCGCTTCTTTCTTGAAAAGTAATTCTTCCAATTTGGAAGGGTGGGCCGGCAGAAACAGACCGGCGGAGCCGCTTTTTTTCTCTTTTTCTACCAATCCCAATTCCATTAATTCATCCAGAACCTTATAGGTTAGCTGTCTGGAAAGACCAACTTCCTTGGCAAGTTCTGAGCCTTTTTTCTTACCCCCCGATATCAAAAGGGAATATATTTCAGCTTGGTTTTTACCCAGCCCAATTTCTTGTAATTTTTTATCAAACATAATTCTATTTTAGCCGAAAAAGAAATAAAAAGCGAGAAGAGGAGAAACACCGAGGTCTTGCCTCGGTGTTTTATGATTTTGTGTTACAATTCCCCTATGAAAGATTTTGATTCTTGAAATGATATAAAGAAGAAAACCGAAGATGAGAAATTTCGATTTTATAAGGTTAGGGAGGTCTGGTGATGTCGTTTCGGTCTTAATATTGGTACGGAGATGAATGGTAAAGGTGAATGATTTGTACGTCCCGTTGTTGTCTTAAAAAGTTTTGGGAAGAATGCTTGTTTGGTGGTTCCTTTAACGACATCAGAAAAAGAGCACGATATGAGAATAGATATTGGTCTCATTGATGGGAAAAAAGCAAAAGCCAATATATCCCAGATAAGGGTAGTGGATACGAAGAGATTTGAAGAAAAAATATCTTTTTTATCAAAAACCGAGTTTTCCAAATTAAAAAAAATCGTTAAAGAATTATTTTAACGATTTTTTTTTGAAACTTTCTCCCCCTGTAAAATAGGGGGCGAGACCTAAGCCAACTATATTGGTAGTATATTATAAAGAAAAAAGAAAGTCAAATTTTTTAAAGCTTTATTGTTTATATTAAAATTTAATCTGTTAATAAGTTATAAGTCGCAAGTGATAATCACCTCTATAGTAATTAGATAGATAGTGGTTGCCTTGGTAAAAAGTGAGGTAATGAATTAGAGAAACAGTTTAAATCACCATTATTTTAGCTGAGAATACTGTTTTTTTTCTTAAAATAATGCAATAATTAAGTATTTTTATGACAAAAAAATAGCTGAAATGTGTTGAAAAATAAGGGTTTTCTAAAAATAGACACAAAAAAGCTTGACAAATAAATCAAAATAGTATATAATGCGGTCAGATTTTGAAAGATTGGGAAAAATTATGAAGGAGAGAGCATAATTTTTCTGAGAAAAGGAAAGGCTTTGAGAGACAAATCCAAAAATGGATTTATCTCACAAGGTCTTTGTTGACCGACCTCGGTCAGTGAAGAAAGCACTCTCTCCACGGGAGTGCTTTCTTTTTCCCAGAAAAATTATACTTCGGAAATTTCTCAATCTTTCATCGGTCTTTAAATAACATATTAATTTATGTTCCATGTAGTCAGGTGGGTAGGTTAATACGGGTCTTGGAACAGGACTGCGGAACGCTCCACCCTTCGGTTCAACCGATGACAAGGGCTACAAACCGTTTTGTAAAGAAACGGCTGGAATTAAAAAGTCTAACCAACTTTTTAATTCCGGAAATTTCTTTACAAAATTTGTAAAGAAAAATTCGTTTCTTTGACAAAGGTTTTAAAAAATACTTCTTAACTGAAATATTTTTTAAACAATATAATGTCAAAATTTGTTAAAGATCCCCGGAAAAGAAGCCGGACTTGTCAGGTATGGTTCGGCGTGTGGTTGCTGACAAGTCCGGCTTCGTGAAAACTCCGGTCAGATCTTTGGCGGATTTTTGGAAAAAATATGGATTGCTTCCCTCCACATCCGTTCCTCTCGCAATGACGACCACCGGAGGTGGTCGTTGGGACGGCGACCTGCGGTCGCCGTCATTACGAGGAGCTCGCGACGAAGTAATCCATGCAGACATTCGTCACCGTTATGTATTTTTCAAGATACCCGGTTTGTCGGCAATCACACGCCTAACCATACCCAACAAACCGGGTATCAATTTTTTCCAAAAATCCGCCCCAGGGTGGAAACAAAATGGAGGCGATGACACTGCCATTTTTGAAGCTAAACAAAAGGTTTTAGATTCAAAAATGGCAGTGGGGCTCGTAGAGAGCGGGGCTACCCCGGCGAGGTAAACAAACTCGTCCTTGGTGAAATTCCAAACATTGCCTTCAAATACAGAGAAGTTCAGCGTGGTTCGTTGAGCTTCTCTGCCGTCCCGGAGTGTGCGCTCCGGCTGATGAGTCCAAAAGGACGAAACGGTAAAATTGTCACGGTATGACTGCGGGATAACGAGGAAGCGACGCGGAATGACGCTGAAAAGTCCACCCTGACAAAAATAACGAAGTCCGACTTCGTTGCCTGTTCCGAAGCGAGATTTTAGCGATAAATTCTTGTCGCTAAAATCTCGCTCTTCGGAGCGAAAAGGTTCCGGCGTGTATTCGCCGGGTAAATTTAACTGAAAATCACCGAGGCAAATATCCCCTATAAGCTGAAGATTATCCTTCAGTGAAATGGGGAGAATAAGCCGAGGTGATCAGGAGAGAAAGATGGCCAAGGTCATCCGTATCTCCCGCCACCCGCTGGGTGGTGATCGGGAGGCGGCTCTCAAGGCCGCCTTCGGCGATGACGTGGAAATCGTCACCGTCGATGTTCCCTATGGGGACGACCCCGTTGCCACCGTCGGTCAGCTGATTGACCGGGAAGGGGATGTCGTGGCCGTTGAGGCCCAGGCGCCCTTTCCGGTGACCATGAAGCTGGTCGACGCGAACCGGAAGCTGGGTGTTAAGTTCGTCCGCGCCGAATTCAAGCGCGGTGCGGATGGACGGGCTGTTGTCGTTGGTCAAGACGACAATGGTCGCGACATCCTGGCTTTCGATCGCTACGTGGAGTTGCGTCGTATCGTTATTGATACGGCGGAGCTCTAACGGGCGACCGGCCGGGTGGCGGCGGTACCGGCAACGTCAAGCCGGGCGTGCAGCTATGCGCGGTGGTAACGGTGAGCAACGGCTCATCATTCCGAAAGCCGATAATGGCAAATAGTGGGGATTCCGCTCCCCTTGTAGCGGGATTGACTGGAGGAGGATAATCCGATGGACAATTAGTAGCGCCGAGTCCTGGCGCCATAACAGAAATGAGGACAGCCAAAAGTGAGTGGTTTCACTTTTGGTGACCCCGGGAGGAGGGCGGCTCCTCTCAGTCGTGCACTATGCACGCAACCGTCCGAGGCGGTTCCTCGGCATGGCCTTAGGGAGGACCTATGGCTATTTAAAAAGGCGCCTGGAGACAGGGGCGCCCGATAAATACCACTCCCTCGGGGGCAGGACGAGTTCCGGGAGAAGGGGTGAGAAGTTGCTAGCCCCGGGATATGAGACCTGCCATCATATTCCGAAATCGAAGCAACTATTGGTTGACTCCCGAGCGTGGTTTGTTCGGGGGCTTTATTGAGTCGGTAATTTTAGATTATCGGCTCATAGAGCAAGAGGGGGGGTTGCCTTTCTCCTCCCATTCAGTTTCAAGAAGTACGGATAACTTCTTGAACCTCCGGGTCGTGCTCGGAGTTTGAATAAAAATCGGTCGGCAAAGGATTGCCGACCGGTTAGAATGACTCGGAGAAGCTTAGTTGGTCGGGCTTCTCTTAAAAAAAGTTACCATGGGGCTTAATGGCTCCATGGTAACCGGACCAACCCTCCACATTGGAGGAAAATAGGGTGTTGTTTCCTTCACCCTCCCAATTCTGAGAGTCAAGGACTACTCTCAGGATCTTCGCAAGGCGGAGTTTGGGAAAGTTTTCCATAAAAGGAATTTATGGAAGACAAAGGAAACTCGGGCCCTTATAACCGGAGGGCCTTAAAGGTAGCCCCCGCCTTGGTTAGGCGGGGGTTAGGTTGCTCCCCCGAGATGGATTTCGGGGGCTTTATTGGGCAGATCTGTTTTACAGGTCTGTCCATAGAGAATTGAACAAACTCTTTCACCTGACTTTCTCTTCTGCAAAGAAAGTCATTGAAGGGTGGAAGGGGTTAAATTTTAATAGGGCTCAGGCCCCTCCGCCGCGCTTTTTTCATGGGCGCGGAGCAGACGGAGCACCTTAAGGAGGTGAAACATGAATGAAGACAAAAAAAAAGAGGTGGAGTGGGTCTTGGCCAACTTCACCAAGGAGGAGGTCCTCGGGGAAATCGAGGATCTGGAAAGGCGAATCCCACTTGAGTGGGAGGACGCTAATGATGCATATTCCGAGCCCTGTGCGGGCGCGGAATCGAACTATTATTCAATAGTTCGAGGAATCGACGAAATGGAGGAGCGCCTGGAAGCGTTCCGGGAAGCATATAGGCTCCTCCAGTAGATTTAGATTCCTGTGCACATTTCCCGAGCGGTGGTGTTGTAGTGACATTACCCGCTCGGGACTTTTTTTGAAAATTCAAAAATTTGAATTTTCAAAGAAGGGATTTCCGGGGAACAAATCTTTTGCAACGTTTTTGAACGTCCCAGGGACGTACCGGAATTTGGATTTGAATCTGCCTAGAGTTTTTTAGAAATTTAAAAAAGAAAATTATGAAAGAAATTATATTTATAACATCCATCATTTCAGGTCTCCTGATATTTTTTATCTTTATTTTCTCTTTGGATTTGGATGCCGGAATTATGGCTATTTTGGCAGCCTTTTTTGGTTCGGCCTATAACCGGTTATATCTTTTTCTAAATCATTTATTTAGAGAAAAACATCCGGAGAAAAGTGAGTTTTAAAATGTCTTTTGAAATGAAAACAGCTAGTCTTGCATTTTCCGAGCGGTATTTTGTTGACAAAACTTTGCCGACAAAATACCGCTCGGGAGAGTGGTGAATTGGCTTTTGCAGAGCCCATCTTTAGTCTGAAAGCATAGCTGCAAAGAATATGCTTTCTGGGTGATCCGCGACCAACAAGACTGCGGGGAGTGCTAGGTTCTGAACTTCCAACAATAGGAAGGAATGAAGCGCTCAAGCTCAAAATTCGGAGGTGAATAATGAGCAAAAAAAACATTGCGGAGCTGGCTCCGCAAAAAAATGTGGCGGAAAAGATTTCTCAGGCTCTGTCTGAGAATTTTATCCGCTCCGAGAGAGTTGCCCGTATTCTCGCCCTTGCGGTGGAATCGGGCAAAAATGTATTACTTTGGGGGCCGGGCGGACACGGCAAGTCCGAGATGGTGGAGCTTGCGCTCGCGCAAGTCGCCGACTCGGACGACGTGTTCGTCCAATCCTTTGGCGAGGGCATGGATGAGGCAACCCTTTGGGGTGGCCTTGATTTCCAGGCCCTCGAGTCGGAAAAGGTGCTTCGGTATTTTCCGGAGCAAAGCTTCCTTGCGAAGCCTTTTGCCGTCTTTGAGGAGATCTTTGACGCCCCGGCGTCGGTTCTCCTCGCCCTGAAGGATACCCTGACGGCGCGCAAGCTCCGCAAGGGTGGTCAACAATTTCCTATGGAAACCAAAGTGATCATCGCGATCACCAACAAGGATCCGGAGGAAATTTCTGACCTCGGCCCCGCCGCAGCTGCTCTGGTGGAGCGGTTCCCGCTCCAGCTCAATGTAGATTGGGACTCCTATGAGGCCCGGGACTACACCGAGCTGTTTGATAAGGTCGGATCTCGGCTCCCGGGGGCGGATCTCAACGGCACCCAGCGGGTGCTGGCGGAGATTATCGCCAAGGCTTCGGCCGATGGCGATATTATTTCACCCCGCACCGCGGTTCACGCCCTCGGCGTGGTCAAGACCGCGGCGGCCCTGCGAGGCTCAGACCGGGTGGAGAAGGAGGACCTGGTGGACCTCCAGTACCTGCCCGGCATGGAGGACCTGGCGGATAATATCCGTCAGGAGTTGGACGCCGCCTACGAGCGGGCCGAGGCAGAGCGCCGGCTGGTTGCGGCCGAGGATCGGTTGCGTGAACTGTTGGCGGAGCTCCACGACGCAACGACGCCAATCAAGGCACTCCAAGTTGCTCGCCGCCTGCAGTCTCTGCAGGACGACACCAGCAACCTGAAAGTGCCGGACGGTCTCACCGACCGGCGCAAAAACCTGCGCAACTCTATCAGCGAGAAGGTGCAAGCGGCGCAGGAGCTTGCCCTTCAAAACACCCGCATCTAGCGGGAGGAGGAAAAAATGAACTTTACGTTCAGAACAACTCCTCCCGCTACCTATATCCCTCCGAACTCGGAGGAGATGCGGGAGGTCGCGGCTAAGGTCGGGCTGAAGGGATTCAGCCGCGACCTGGTCGCGGACCTGTGTAACCTGGCGGCGGGGGGAGCAATCCAACCCCCGTCGGCGTATCGGGAAATCGTACACCGGCAGGTGGAGGAAAAGCTCCCTGCCCCCGATAGCGATGGCGAGTGGTCGGTTGGAGGTGGCTACACCAAAGACCGTCTGCAAGCTATCAATCACCGCCTGGAAAAAGCGATGAGATACCATCAGAATGTCTGCGATTTCTTGCAGACGGTGGACCTCAGCGCCTTTCCCGGCCGAAGCCCCCTTGAGCAGGCCATGAGCTTGCTCAAGCTGCTTTCCAAGCAGGAGGGTGGCTCCGGCGGCGGTGAGGGGGGCGAGCCCCTGCCCATCTTCCAGGACAATGATCGTCCGGAAGGTGTCGCCGAAAAACTCCATGAGACCATGGAGTTGGCGGAGTCGCTGGACGAGACCGAGCAGGAGATGCTCGATCCGGATGGTGACTGGCAGGAGGATGCCGAGCAGGATGGACAGGAAACCGGCTCCTCGGGGCTTCAAGCCCTGAAGGTTGCCGAGGACCTGGTCGACGGGAGTGACAAGCGCGCCATGCTTGAGATTTCCCGTCAGCTTGACCAGTTTACCAAGCTGCAAGTGCGGCGACAAAAACTGGTCAAGCCAGATCCTACCGGCGACGAAATCCGAACCCGGGGCATCAAGCATCTTGGAGAACTCGGCAGAGTCTCCAAAAGTGCTTGGGCCACCCGCCAACAACAGCCGACGTACTTTTTGTACCAGGCTGTGACCGGTCAGCTCCCCGTTCGGGAGCGGGTGACCCGCCAGGAGAAGAAACAGGCGATCTTCATCCTGGTTGACGGCTCCGGGTCTATGGAGGGCCGCAAACACCACAAGGCCACGGGGGTGGTGATGAACCGCCTCAAGGCAGTGGTGGACGGCGACGCGGAGGTTTGGGTTTCGGTCTTTGACACCGAAATGTCCAATCCAATGCATGCCGGAAATGCGGAGGAGGCCCGGGAACTGATCAAACAGTTCCGTCATGGCAACTTCCGCGGCGGCGGCACCGACATCGCCAGCGCGGTGAAAGCCGCGCACGCCTTCATTGAGGAAAAGATGAAGGCGGGCGAGGCGCTTTGGAGACCGGAAGTGGTAGTCCTCACTGATGAGGACAGCTCCACGCAAGGTCTCCGCAAGTCTGAGGTCAAGGGCACTCGTGTCCACGGATTTGCAATCGAGCGCAAAAACAAGCCGCTGGTGACTTTTGCCAAGTCAACCGGCGGCGTGGGGATTGAAAACTTTTAGTTGAATATCCTCTGGTTATTTTCTGTGAAACTTGGCTTGGTGTGGTGCCAAGTCAAGTTTCACTTCTTTATCAAGCATCCAAAATGGTTTGGGTGCTTGTAGAGAAAAGGAGGTGAAAAAATGAAAAATCGGGATCCTCCGATGATGCCCGAACTCGGCTAGGGCTAAAACACTCTGAGGCCGACGGTTGGGCCGAGACACCGTTGGGGCGATGTTCCTGCCGATGGAGCCCGTTTCAGTATATT
The DNA here is from genome assembly GCA_027024305.1 of Candidatus Parcubacteria bacterium. Taxonomy (GTDB): domain Bacteria; phylum Patescibacteriota; class Minisyncoccia; order Phycocordibacterales. The sequence goes on from JALVSO010000027.1 coordinate 19,054, forward strand.
TCAAGACCGGAGAGCTGCTGACTCTTTGATGGCTTGGGATATGGTAAAGCTGAATGGCCGGGTGATGCCGGTAAAACAAACATCAACACGAAGCAATGGTTAGAGAACATCCAGCCAAGTGTATTGCCCGTGCAAAAAACGGGTGTATAAAAATCTCAACTCCGGTTTTCCCGGGGCGGCATGGTGTCGTAGATACGCAATGCGGCACTTAACCTCTTACTAACGGAGGATGGTTATGCGTATAAGGGACCCCCCTTAGGTTTTGGTCATTTTCATTCTAATAATTATTGGAGTGGAAATGACCTTGGATAGAGGAAGTGCTTGGTAGTGCTTCCTCTCTACTTTTGGGAATATAACTTTTAGGAGTTGTATTTCCAAGGAGTGGATTTTTCTCTTTTAGTGAAGCGGGATAGAGAGCCTGAAGTTTTTTGGGTTTTGTCTTCCGTTTCACTAATTTAGGGAGGGTAGTATGGAATTTTTTTCTAAGGATGGAGGTGTTGTTGTTGTGCCGTGGGGCACACAGCAACACCTCCGCGCTCACCCGGACGTCTTGGATGTCCTGGGTGAGGCAATTTCAAAAATTGAACTCCCCACGGATGGGGAGTTTCTGAAAACGACCGTTGATCTGGGAAGGGTTATCGGTCGTTCCGGGGCGGTGGAGACCGACCCGATTCAATACGACGAGCAGACCTGGTTTGCCCATCGTATTGGGCGGGACGGACCTTCACGTGTTGTTTTGGACACGGAAGGTCCGGAGGTTTCCACCGTTGCGATCCTGGCGTTCCAAGCCAGGGATCGCAGCACCGGGAAAATCCAGCCGGGCAAGTACATCCTTGCTACGGCATGGATCGGCTCGGCGGAGGCCGAGCGAGAGCCCTGGGACAAGGGCATAAAAACAGAGCGGGAGCGCCAAGCCGCACTGCGGTATTGGTGCTCCCATGCTCTGGTCTATGACAAGGAGGTCATGGACAAGCCCTTCCAATCTTCATGGAAGGAGATTTTGGAAGGGTGAATCTTTTTCCCGAGCGGTGGTGTTGTGGTGACATCACACGCTCGGGACTTTTATTGTGCCGGTAACTTTCCAAGTTACGGGCACATAGAAGTTTTTCATTTTTTTTCACGGACTCCCTTGTCCGTTCAATTGTGCCGGTGATGAACCGGAAGTCCTACGGGGCGCGAACAGACAAGGGGCTTGCCGAAAGGTGAGTGTTCTGTTCGTGGAGAGAGAAATGAAGGCGTTGGAAAAAATCAACATCGCCGCGCCGTTTGTTTTCGCTGCAGTGGAGTCGATTACCCTGATAGAGCCCTCTATTTGGAGGGCGAATGCCGACATCCGTTTTTATATGGATATCTGGTATTCGATTTGGGTGGTCAGTGTTGGGATGCAATACGCTCCGAAATGGGCGATTGCATTTCTTACATGGTCTCTATTGCCACCGCTCCTCGGTGTGTACGAGGGGGCGAGGTACGAAAACGCATCCGATGCATTTTTGCGCCTTGATGCGTTGATTTGCGTAGGGTTTTTGCTCTACGAAATAGCAATCATAGAGGTTGCCCATCACCACTTTGAAAAAGTTTTTGGATGGCTCCTGCCGTCCAAATATGAGGTGGTGGAGCGCATCGGTGTATCATGGATGATCCGGTGTTACAAGGAGTTGTATCGCCAAATGGCGCGATGGTGGAAGGTTGGAGGAAATCATGGATTGATGATTCTTTGCGCCTTAAGTTTTGCCAAATTCTTTGGTAACTCGGGACAAAAAAGAGGGAATTTGCTTCTCCACGAGATTGAGACCAGTGAAGTCTCAGTTCGTATCGCCGACAATGGAGATATAGTTTTGTCGGCAAGCAAGCGGACCCTAGACGTCGCAACCATTGCGATACGAAAGGCGGAGGAAGGCGGATTAAGCGCCGCCGTTGAATTCCTCCATTCGCACGCGGAAGTTTGATTTTTTTCACGGACTCCCTTGTCCGTTCAGCTTTGCTGGTGATGAGCCGGAAGTCCTGCGGGGCGCGAACAGACAAGGGGCTTGCCGAAAGGTGAGTGTTCTGTTCGTGGAGAGAGAAATGAGCAACAAAAAGTTGCCGGTCGCGGAGTTCCGCGAGCAAATCGTTTCAACCGTTGCCTCTAATCCGGTAACGGTCATTACAGCTGAGACCGGCGCGGGCAAGTCCACGCAGGTGCCTCAGTACCTGCTGGACGAGGGTTACAACATCGTTGTGACCCAACCCCGGCGGTTGGCTGCTCGGACTGTTGCCGAGCGCGTGGCCGAGGAATACGGTTGCGAGTTTGGCGATATCGTTGGCTTCCGCACCGCCCATGACCGCCAGGACAGCGACAACACCCGTTGTCTTTTTGTCACGGATGGTCTGGCGCTGGTGCGTGAGCTTATGGGTGCCGGCACCCACGACTGCCTGATTCTTGATGAGGTTCACGAGTGGAACCTCAATATTGAGGTACTCGTGGCGTGGGTGAAGAAGCAGGTCGCCCGGAATCCCAAATTCAAAGTGGTGCTGATGAGTGCCACTTTGGAGGCGGAGAAGTTGGCGAGCTTCTTTGGCGGTGCGCCCATCATTGAGGTGCCGGGACGTACCTTCCCCGTGGAGGAGCGCAAAGTCGGTGAAAGCCTGCACGACGACATTGTTGAGCTTGCTCGGCAGGGTCGAAATGTGCTGGTTTTCCAGCCCGGCAAGGCAGAAATTGAGGAAACCGTCAGGTACCTTGAAAATCTGCCGGACCTGGACGCCAGGGTTTTGCCGCTTCACGGTGGCTTGACCAAGGAGCAGCAGGCGGCGTGCTTCAAAAACTATCACCAACCGAAGATTGTCGTCAGCACCAATGTCGCGCAGACATCGGTGACCATTGATGACATTATTGCGGTTGTTGATTCCGGGATGGAGCGCCGGGTGGAGCTGGTGGACGGGGTTGAGGGCTTGTACCTGCGCCCCATTTCACTGGCCGATGCCAAGCAGCGCCGGGGGCGTGCCGGCAGGACCAAGCCGGGGATTTATATCGATCACTGCCCGGCCAAGCCGGAAGATCGGCGTGAGTTCCCGATGGCGGAAATCCTGCGGGTGCGCCTGGACCAAACCGTTCTCCGTTTGGCTATGGCTGGCTTTGATATGGAGGAGCTTCGGTTCTTCCATCAGCCCAATATTGCTGAAATCCATGAGGCCAAGCGTGCTCTGCATGCTCTGGGTTGCATGGATGAGAACGGGAAGGTTACGGAGGTTGGTCGCGCTGTTTCCCGTTTGCCGGTCTCCGTTCAGTATGGGCGGATGATTGTGGAAGCGGAGAAGCTCGGGGTTGTGGGCGATGTTATCAAGATCGCCGCAATTCTGGAGCAGGACGGCATCACCGCCCGCAAGGTCAAATTGGATGACCGCTGGGTGGAGGCTAAGCCTCTGTGGCTGCCGCTGACCAACGGGGAGAAGGAGTCGGACGCTCTGGCTCAGCTCAATGTGTATGAAAATGCACAGAGCATGAGCAAGTCCCAGATGTATGAGTCTGGGGTCTTCGTGAAGGACTTTTATTTCGCGAAGGAGCGAGTTCGCCTCCTGAAAAAAGCGCTGGAAAGGAGGGTTCGTCATATGGACTCAACCGGAAAGCGCGAGGACATTCTCCGGGCGGTTCTTGCCGGGATGGTGGATCACTTGTATAAGTATAATTACGGTGATTACCAAAACGGCGATGGGGTCAACCGCCGGATCAACAAGGATTCCGTTGTATCTGGTGGCGACTGGATTGTCGGTAAACCCTTTGACCTGGAAATCAACGGTCGTTACGGACCGTTCACCATTAATTTGGTGACCATGGTCACAAAGGCGGACCCGATGATTCTGGCGGAAGTGGCACCCCAGCTGGTGACCATTGAAGCCGGTCTTTCTCCGCGATACAGTGTCGATCGAGGGTGTGTGGTATCTACCACAAAAACGCTCTTCAACGGCATGGTTATCAAGGAGGAGGAGGTTGATGACATCAACCATCCCGAAGCGTCGGCCATCCTGGATGAGCAGGCATGGAAGGAGTGGAAAGGTCCGGAGATTCTGGTTCCCGATTTCAGTTTGGCGGGTGAACTGCCGGCTGAAATTCCGGAAATCCGCGAGGAGGTCTATATCAAGTCGCGGGTGGATGGTCGTCCACTTTCTGCCTATGGGGTCGTTTATCATGACTCCTGGTCTGGTTGGAAAAGTAAGTGGACGCGGGACCGGAAGGAGGCCGAAAGTCTCCACGAGCAAGCCGAGAAGAAGCTTGCCGAACTCCGGAAACAAAAAGCCGTCCGCGACTGTATTGAGCGCGAGCTTGATGCGGTCAACCGTCGCCGGGAGGCGATCGGTTTGTCTCCGATTAAAATGCGGGATTCCGGTTTTTCTCACAACGGTTGGTCGCGAGACTATACCGAGGAGAAGTGGGAGAAGGTATTGCAGGAGACGGCGGATAAGGAAGCCGAGGCGGCTGCTGAGCGGGCCCGGGCCGAGAAGGAAGCCAAGGAGGCACGCCTCATTGAGGAAGGTGCCTTTACCGGTTTCACCGGGGTCTGGTGCCGTCGTAGTGGCTCCAACCAGGGTGATGGCTGGGTCATTCGTCCGGGCGGTTCTTTTCGGGAGCACGACTCCATTGATAACCCTCGTCCGCGTTACAAGAGTGAAGGGTATAAGTCGTGGAATGTTGTGCGCCCGGATGAACTGGCCATTTCCTGGCGGAAGCATACCCGGGCCTCCGAACACGAGTTCGAAGTTGCTCATCTGCCGGAGTCTTTGACTGCCGAGCAGGTGAAGGCGATGGAGACTCTGCTGGAAGAACTGGAGGAGGCTTGGGACGGCGCCACCGGCCTGGCTTCGGGCAAGAAGAGCCCGAGCGTTGGTGAGGGTTGGGTTAACCCTGAGACGGGCGAAAGTCTGACCAAGGGGTTCCGGACCTCTCGTCAAAAGCGGGAGGGTTCCGAGGCTAGCTGGACCGGAAAGGCCGGAGGGGTTGAAGAGGAGACCAACTCCGTTGTTTATGAGACGGGAGAGGTTGATTTCAATAATCCCTTCGCCGCTCTGGCCGCCCTGAAGGGGAAACTCTGAGGGGTGGATTTGGGAGGAGGTGTTGGTTACACCTTCCTCCCTCCGGCTGTCATTTCTGGCAGCCGGGCTTTATAGCGGGTTTAAATCTTCTGAACGTCCCAGGGACGTACCGAACCCAGGGACGTACCGGATTTGAATCTGCTTAGAGTTTTTTTGGAAGATTTTAGGGAATAATTTTATAAGAATTTTAAAAGTAAATTAGTATTTCCCTCTTTGTATTTTTAGGAATATAAAGAGGGGGTTGTTAATACCCTCGTGCGTCTTAGCCGTTTAGGCTGTGCTCGACGCACAGCCCATGCAGAGGCATGGGTTAATTATGTGCCTGCGGGGATAGCCTTCATGGCTTGAAACGCGGGTGGAGGTCCTGAAATGGACAAAAAAAACAAGGCGGCGACTGCCTCTAAAGTCGCAAAAAATCTGGTATTTTTTCTTGGTGGTGCCGACGCAGAGATGCGTCGCATCGCCGAGGTGCTGGCAGAGGCCGGCATTGAATACCATGACGCCGGCCTGGGCTGGGGCGCTGCCGCCTCGGCCTACGGTGACGCCATCGCCGAGGCCTCCGGCGCCGGCAAGACGCCGGTGCTGGTGGAGTTGGAGGTCGACTGCGACCTGCCCGAGGGGGTGGTCGTGGTTGACCACCATGGAGATCGTGCCGGCGAGCCGCCGGCCATTCTGCAGGTTCTCAACCTGCTCGGCAGGGAGCCGAGTCGGTGGGACCTGCTGGTGGCGGCCAACGATGCCGGGTGGTTTCCCGGTCTCGTTGGTGAGGCGGAGATCCCCGGTATGGGGCGTTTCTCCCCGCCGGCGACGGCGGAAGAGATGGCGGCGGTTCGTGCCACTGACCGGGCCGCTCAGGGCATTACGCCTGAGCAGGAGCGGGAGGCGGAGCGGGCGCTGGCTGCCCTCGTTGAGGAGATTGGCGGCGTTCGGGTCATCCGGATGAGCCACTCCAAGACGGCACCGATTGGCGACCGCCTCGCCATTGATGCCCTCGCCTCCGGCCGGCCCATCCCGGCCTACCTCGTCCTCTCCGGGGACGGGGAGGTGAACTTCTCGGGTGACGGTGCACTGGCCGCCGCCCTTCATGAGAAGTTCCCGGGTGGCTGGGCCGGCGGTGCCGGCCTCGGCAAGGTTGGGGGAAGCGCCTTTTGGGGCGGCTACCCCGACCACGAGGAGGCCCTCGCGTTCATTCGCGAGTATACCTCCTAATCGAACTTCGCCACCGAGAGTGAAGTGAAATAAAGTGCTCGGCCCGGTGCCTGCGTGGTGCAGGCGCCGGGAGGTTTGAGGCAAGCTTGGTTAAGTTTGCCTTTCTTATTCCGATTGCAAGGGTGTTTCTTTGCGGTCGGATAGGAAATTAGTCGCCGGGCTTTGTTGAGAGGTTCGGCAAAAATCAACTTTGCGGTGAGGGTAAAGACCCAACAATCCGCGGGAGACCAGCCATGGCAGAAATATGCCATAATATAAAATGGGCACTAATCTGCCCATGGTCCTACGTCGTCATCCACCCGAACGGATACACCGTTCTGGTGGACAGGTACGAATGGAATCGTTTGGCAGAGGCCAAGGAAAGGGCCTATGAAGAGAACCAAAAAACCGATGCATATCTGCATCGGGTGTATGGGCCGTTTTGGCGCCCATATATTGATTCCAAAATATGTTAGGATTTGGGAGGGGGTGTTAGTTACACCTTCCTCCCTCCGGCTGTCATTTCTGGCAGCCGGGCTTTATAGCGGGTTTAAATCTTCTGAACGTCCCAGGGACGTACCGAACCCAGGGACGTACCGGATTTGAATCTGCTTAGAGTTTTTTTGGAGTTTTTAGAAAAACTTTTCTTGGTGGCATTTTGGCTGTAAAACACGTTAAGTATTTTTAAGTATTTGCAGTTAAAATGCCGCTCGGAAGAGTGGTAAAAATTTAACCGTCCGAAGTTCGCCTCACAGGCGGATGGAGGACAAAGCTCAACCGCCCGAGGCATTGTGCCGAGGGCAAAAATTTCCTGTGGAGGGAAAAAAAATGACAACAATTGTTATTGTAGATGCTCGCTCTCGCGAGCAAAAATGTTTCGTTGCTTCCGCGACGAAGCTCCCACAAAACTCCAGTGCCCTGGTGCTTCGCAAGGCCGGTGGTAACATCGGCACGGTGGAGAAGCTCCATGGGCAAACCCTAGAGCATCCGATCCTCGTGATCGAGTGCTACCAAGCCCAGTCCTCGGCTGGATACACGTCGCAGCTCTACTGCAGCGATATGTTCCACGAGGTGATTTGGGTTGGTGGAGCCGGTTTCGGTTTTTCGTCTTACGACGAAGAAACCGGCAAGAAAATCCATCGGGGGTATGCTCTCCGTCCGTTCGGTTTCCCTCTTTCGGGGACGTTGATTCCGGCGGGGGCAAGGGTTGAGTGCGTGGAAACGCACAAGAATTCAAATCCCGATACCGCGAATGCGGCGTGTGCCGCGCTCGACCTTATGGTTAGGTGTAATCCGAATCTGTTCATCCTGGCGGAGGGACAGTCTGATTACACCTCCGCTACCTCGTTTGAGGTGCCGGAGGGTGCGGTTAAGCCGGAGTTCGACAACGAGCACCGTGCCGAAGACATCTTTTCTCCGGAGAATATGTTGGAGGCCGGTATCCGGCGCATGGTCGGTTCCGAGTCGGGGCGTGAGGGCAGGATTGCCTTACGGTACGCATTCCTGAACGCCTTTTTGTCGGCGGACAGGAGTCCCAGCGAGGCAAACAATTTCATGGATACCGTGCCTGGGATTGTTTGCTATCTCATTGGAGATAAGGTGATAAAGCATATCGTGGAAACACGGTATGCAGACCTTGTTAAGGCCGGGTGGAAGTTCGACTTTAACAAGAATAATATGGGCGGTTATTATATTAGAGGGGTTTCTCCGGAAGGAGAAACTCTCAGTAACCCCCTGTTTGGAAACAAGGAGGTTGAAGAGTTTCTTCGCCACCGAGATAGCGAAGTGAAATAAACTCGGCCCGGTGCCTGCGTAGTGCAGGCACCGGGAGTTAGGTAAATTTTGATAAGTTTACCTTTCTTATTCCGATTACAAAGTTTTTTGTGGTCGGATAAGGAAATTAACAAATTTTGACATTATTTTGATTTTAGAATTTTTTTTGGAGAGATGGTATAATGTTGGTTCAAGTTGTAAGGAACAAGGAATAAGTTGCAAGACGGGCAGTCACACAGCTTTCCACGAAGCCAGTTCAAGTTACAAGGAACAAGTTGTAAGTTGCAAGACGGGCAGTCACACAGCTTTCCACGAAGCCGGACTAGTCAGCAACCACTCGCCGAACCATACCTGACAAGTCCGGCTTCTTTGACAAAGGGAATTTTAGATTCCATATCTCCCGTGAGGTTGAATAAAAAATTTTTTGGTCTTTTTCGGGGCGGGCGAGGCGAAGCCTCGCCCGCCCAGTCCGAAAAAAACCGAAACTCTCTCCATTTTTTATTCTACAATTTGCACTTCGTGCGAATCATCTCGCGGGAGATATGGAGTTTAAAATCATCAAAACAGTGAGGTCTTGCCTCGCTGTTTATCTTTTATATAAATGTTACAATTATTTTATGAAAGTTTTTATTTTATCGGCCGGTTTGGGGACCAGGATGGGTCAGCTATCAAAAGAGAAGCCCAAGCAAATGTTGGAGATAGTAGGCTATCCAAAACTGGCATGGACTTTAAGTAATTTACCGGAAGGGATTGATGAAGTTTTTCTTATCGTTGGTTATCTAAAAGAAAAAATTATTGATTATTTTGGTGATTTTTATGGAGGTAAAAAGATAAAGTATTTGGAGCAAAAAGAATTAAACGGTTCCGCTGGAGCCATAGCCTTGGCTAAAAAATTTATAGACGAAGGAGAGAAATTTTTGGTTTTAATGGGGGATGATTTTTATTTAAAAAGCGATTTGGAAAAAATGCTAAAAGAAGATTGGGCTCTTTTAGCCTATGAAACTAATGAGGCGGAAAATTATGGTTTGGTTTCCACAGATAAAAATAATTTTTTAAAAGGTGTGATTGAAAGACCTCATAATTTTAAAAAAGGTTTGGTTAATACCGGGGCCTATATTTTACAAAAAGATTATTTTAAAGTTCCCATGGTTAGAATTTCCGAAAAAGAGTTTGGCTTACCTCAGACCATGATTAAAATGAGCGAGGATTTGAATATTCCCATCAAAGTTTTAAAGACTAAAAAATGGTTGCCTATTGGTAATCCGGAAGCTCTAAAATTGGCTCAGGAAAAAGTTAAAGAATTTGATTATGATGAGCCAGAGAAACTTTTAAAGTTTCTGAAGAGGTAAGAGGCCCCTAGCATGTTTCACTTTATAAAAAAAAGTGCGGCAAGGTCTCACTATTGTTTTAGGAATTTAAAAGCTTGACTTTCCAGTTAAATTAGTGTATAATTATAAAACGTTTTATGGAGTTGGTCACCGTAAAACAATTTTTGGTTCCCGCGTGACCAGCGGGCATAGAACCTGGGAGGGTACTATGGACATTTTTAATTTTTTTACCACCGGGGCCTTGGCGGTCCTGGTGGTAATGTCGTTTTTTGTTCGTCGGGGGCCCGGTGCCCTCGACGAATATCCTGAAGTGGGGGATGACCGTATGTTGTAGGTCAGCCCTCACTTTTAGACCCCGGTGATGGTTTGCCCGGGGTTTTTTCATTTCTGATTTTTTAGAGAATAATAAGACTATGCTATAATGAATGCTATGAAGAATTTAAATAATTTAAATGTGGAAGATTTATCCGTTTTGGAAATGTATTGAGAGAGGTTTAGCACGGGATTTTGGGATTATTTGCCAAGAATTGTTTTGGCTATTGTGATTCTTTTTGTAGGGTTTTTTATTATTAGGTATTTAGAAAGGGTTTTAACTGCCTTTTTCAATAGAACAAAATTTGATGAGGCTCTGGAAAGATTTATCCAATCTTTGATTTTGATTTTGGCCAAGATTTTCGTTTTTGTTTTGGTTTTGCTAATTCTGGGGGCTGAATTGGGAGCTTTTGCGGCAGCCTTTGGAGCCGTGGTCTTTGCCGTGGGTATGGCCCTGCAAGGATCTCTTTCCAATTTTGCCGGAGGAGTTTTAATCTTATTTTTCAAACCCTTTAAAATCGGAGATTATATTACCTCCGATAGTTATTCCGGGAAGGTGGTGGATATTCAGATTTTTAATACCATTTTGGAAACTCCCGACGGTAAAAAGATTATCCTGCCCAACGGTCCAGTTTCAAATAATACTATTGTTAACCATACGGATATAAGATATAGAAGATTGGATTTAAAAATCGGTATCGGCTATGATGATGATGTTAAGAAGGCCAAAAGAATTTTGGAAAGGTTGGCCAAGAAAGATGAAAGAATTATTCAGGACAGAAAAGAGATTAGGGTAATGGTGGACGAGCTGGGTGATAACGCGGTTATTCTTTTGCTAAGAGCTTGGACTCTCAATGCCGATTATTGAAACACTCGTTTTGATATGCTGGAGAAAATAAAGAAAGAGTTTGATAAAAAAGAAATTTCTTTCCCCTATCCTCAGAGAGATGTGCATTTGTATCAGGAGAAATAATTTTTTGGTTGGGATTGCGGGCGACCGAGCACCACTTTTGAAAAAAAAATTTAGCTGAAACTGAACTTTTTGCGATTTCAGGAACTAAAATTTTAAAACCTTTTCATTTCTACAAAAGTGGTGCTCGGTCGCCCGCTTCTTTACTCTAAAACTTTTTTATGCTATATTGTCAGCCGGTTCGGAGAGCGACTCCGGTGTTTTTAACTAAAATGAGGCAAAAAAAATGGTAGACTGTTTTTCAGTCCACGGCCACGAGGTAGTCGTGGAAAAAAGTAAGAAAAAAAGTGATGGTCATACCGGCAATAAGCTCGGCATGGAAAGAAAAAAACGAAAAGATGCTCTCATGAGAGAAAGGGATAGGACCATGGCTCGGCGCAGAAATATGGAACGTCGGGCAGAAATTCAAAGAAAGACTCGTCTTTCTCAGGGGAGGAAGGCGGGGGCGGCTGTCGGTAGGGATCCATTGGGAGGATGGTGTCCTACATAAAAACACGCCATGGCGAAAAGGTCGGGATGTGGGCACACCCGACCTTTTGTTTTGGGGGGAAATATAGTAAAATCTGTTCAAGCTAAAAGCCGGTTCAAGTTGTAAGGAACAAGTTGTAAGTTGCAAGTCTGGCAACCACACAATTTTCCACGAAGCCGGTTCAAGGTATAAGTTGCAAGAGGCAAGTCGGTTCAAGTTGCAAGGAATAAGTTGTAAGTCGGGCAGCCACACAAAATAACACCCTCACATTTTTCACGAAGTCCGAGAAGTTCCACACAACCGCGCTTTTCCACGAAGTCCGACTTGTTGACACCCACACGCCGCACCATACTCAACAAGTCGGACTTCTTGCCAGAATAGCTCAGTAGGTAGAGCAATCCACTCGTAATGGATAGGTCGCAGGTTCGAGTCCTGTTTCTGGCTCCAAAAAACCCGCAGGGTTTTTTGGAGCCAGAAACAATACTTGATTAGATGGCTCCTCTTATTGCCCGCAGGGTTTTTTGGAGCCAGAAACAATACTTGATTAGATGGCTCCTCTTATTGCCCGCAGGGTTTTTTGGAGCCAGAAACAATACTTGATTAGATGGCCTCCCTGCTCCCCGCAGGGTTTTTAAAAAGAACAGAAAAAAGAAAAGCCTTGACTTCGCTTTACAATCCAAGAATTTTTAGCCGGATTGTTGTTTTTGTGATATAATCTCTCCCATTATGATAAGCAAATATAGAATATATTCTCTGTTGATGCTTTTGGTGGTTGTTCTGCTGGGTTGGTTTTATATCGCCAAACCGGAGTTGGAAGCCAGAAAGTCATCGGGGGAAGCTGATAATGGCAAAATTATAAATTTTGCAAAAAAAGATAAACCCCAGACCATTGCTCTGGGTTTGGATTTGGTTGGCGGTAGTCAATTGAACTATGATGCCGATGTTTCAAAATTGCCGGCCAATGAAATTGACGGAGCCATGGAATCTTTAAAGGAGACTCTTTCGCGAAAGCTAAATGCTTCCGGAACCTCCGAGGTTTCCATTGTAACCGAGAGGTCTTCGGTTTTTTCCGACAAGGATAATAATGATGTTCGAAGGGTGAGTATTTCCATTCCCGGGGTTTCCGATATTGAGGAGGCTAAAAAAATGGTCGGTGATACTCCAACTCTGGATTTCAAGTTAAAAACGGAGAATGGCTATGAGGATACGGGTTTGACCGGTAAGCAATTGAAGGATGCCAGTCTGACCAGAAATCAAGCCGGAGAGCCGGCCGTTCTGATTCGTTTTGATGACGAGGGAACCAAGCTCTTTGCCGAACTGACCAATAACCACATTGGAGAGCAGATGGGAATTTTCATTGATAACCGCCCCATTTCAGAGCCGGTTCTGCGAGCTAAAATCAACGATGGAGTTTCAATCATTGAAGGAAATTTCACTTTGGAGGAGGCTAAAACTTTAACCAGAAATTTAAAGTTCGGAGCTCTGCCGGTGCCCATTAAACTGGTTTCATCTAATTCGGTTTCTCCTTCTTTGGGGGATAAGGTTTTGAAGGCCGGGGTAATGGCCGCTCTAATCGGTCTGGCTCTGGTTATTCTCTTTTTAATTCTTTTCTATCGTTTGGCCGGCTTTGTGGCCGGATTGGCTTTGATTTCCTATGTTATTTTGACCCTGTCCCTGTTTAAATTCTTGGGCTTCGTCTTCACGGCCGCCGGAATCGCCGGATTTATTATTTCCATCGGTATGGCCGTTGATGCCAATATCTTGATTTTTGAAAGAATCAAAGAAGAGTTGAGAGCCGGGCGGGGAATGAAAGAATCCATTAAAAACGGTTTTGAGAGGGCCTGGTTGTCAATTCGTGACGGTAATATGTCGTCCATTTTAACGGCCATTATTCTTTTCTATATGACCACCGCCTTGGTTAAAGGGTTCTCTCTAACCTTCGGTTTCGGTGTTTTAGTTTCCATGTTCACAGCCATCGTTTTAACCAGAACCATGCTTTTGGCCATGATTGGAAATTCCAATAAAAATAAATTAAAAAGAGCCTTTTTCGGGGTTAATAATAAAAAGTAATTATGAAAATCTTAAAGTATAAAAGAGTATTTCTGACAATTTCAGCCATGCTGGTATTGTTCTCAATTATTTCCATTTCTTTTTTCGGTTTTAATTTGGGAATTGATTTTAAGGGCGGAACGGTTTACGAGATTGCCTACAAGGATAAGGTGCCTTCCATTTCCGAAGTAAAGGAGGCTGTGAGAGCCAGTGGTTTGGAAACGGCCACCGTTCAAAAGTTGGACCGGAATGATTTTGTGATTAAGGTGCCGGAGTTGCCCGATGATAAAAAAGCTCAATTAAAACAAAAATTGACTTTCGCTTCCCAATACAACTTTGATGAAAAGAGGGTTAAGAGTATCGGTCCATCGGTTTCCGGAGAGCTGGCCAGCAAGTCTCTCTTTGCCATTCTCTTTGTTTCTCTGGTCATTGTTCTATTCATTGCCTATGTTTTTCGGGGAGTTTCCAAGCCGGTTTCTTCCTTTAAGTATGGTCTGGTGGCGGTGATAGCTTTAATTCACGATATTATTATTCCAACCGGTATTTTTGCCGCCCTGGGTTCGGTTATGGTTAATTATCAAATAGACGTTCTTTTTGTAACGGCGCTTTTGGCCATTTTGGGATTTTCGGTTAATGATACCATCGTGGTTTTTGATCGGGTGCGAGAGAATTTAAAAAATTCCAAGGAAAAGAGAATTAAAGGAAAGAAGTTTGAGGCCATTGTCGGTAAATCTTTGGAGGAGACCATTGTCAGGTCCGTTAATACTTCTTTGACCACCTTCATTGTTCTTCTGGTTCTATTCATTGTCGGAGGAGAGGTGGTTAGACCTTTTGCTCTGGTTCTAATGCTGGGAACTCTTTTCGGAACCTATTCTTCCATCTTTATCGCTTCACCGCTTTTGGTTTATATTGAGAAATTCCAGAAAAAACCGGCGGAGGATAAGGAAAAAAAGAAGAAAAAGGAAGAGGAAGAAAAAAGACATTTTTCAGAAAAGGAAGTGGCCGAAGCTCTGGAGAGATTAAAAGCTAAAGATTAAAAAGAAAAAATTCAAAAAACCACTCTCTGTCTCCCGGGTGGTTTTTATGATTTTATCGCAGATATCACACAACTCTCCGTAGGGAGAGTTGTGTGATGTTTATGAAAAGACGATTTGATTTTATGCTAAAATCTTTCCATGAAGTTTTTGAAATGGATTCTTCTTGTCTTTTTCTTGTTCTTTCTTCTTTGGGTCATCTTCTTTGTTTTAAAAAAAGATTTTCGGCCAAAAATTGTTTTTCTGGATGTGGGTCAAGGTAACGGGGTTTTAATTCAAGATAAAGGGGTGAATGTCCTAATTGATAGCGGTAATGAGCCGGCGGCTGTTCGTTCTCTGACTAGAGAATTGGGTTTTTTTGATAGAAATTTGGACGTAATCATAGCCAGTCACTATGATATGGATCATGTCGGGCTGATTCCCTATTATTTGAATAATTATAGAGTTTCTCTTTTTATGGATAGCGGAGTAGTCGTTACCGAGGGAGAAAGCCAGAGACCCCTTTTTGACCAAATCAGGGATGAGCTCTTGAAAAACAAAGTGAAGAGGAAAATTCTGCGAGCCGGAGAGGTTTTATCTTTCAATGATAATTTCAAAATCAAGGTTCTTTTTCCCGGTCGTTTTTTAGATGTTAATAAATTGAAATCAAATTCCGGCTCTTTGGTTTTGCAAGTTTACTTCTACGGCAGAAAAATTCTTTTAACCGGAGATCTGCCGGCCAAGTTTGAAAAGGTCTTGGTAAAAAGGTTTGGCAGAGAACTGAAATCCGATATATTACTGGCCGGCCACCATGGTTCCAAAAGCTCTTCTTCCGAAGAATTTTTGAAGGCCGTCAGCCCGGAATACCTTATCATTTCCGTGGGTGGCGATAACGACTATGGTCATCCCCACAAAGAAGTTTTGGAAAGAGCGGCAAGGCTGAAATTTAAAATTTTGAGGACCGATTGTTTGGGCAATATTAAATTTTATGTGAATAATTAGACCGAGCAAAGGAGATAGCTGCAACAAATCTTAATCGGTGGGAAACTTTTTAAGTAATAGAAAAAAATTTTTTTTTGTGTATAATAATTAGTGTATGAAAAAAATAAGTAAAAAAACAGCCCTTATTATTTTAGGAGCAATTATTGGAGTAGCCGGATCAATTTATGCCACAAATTATAATTGAAAGGAAATTGGAGGCTTGAAATCCGGAGATATCATAAAATCGGACCTTGTAAAAAGTGATTTTGGTTTTCTTTATCAGAAGTTGAAGAAATTTTCTTGTCCGTCCGGACAGGCTCTGCAAGAAATTGATTTGCTAAACGGGACCAGTAAGTGTACCGGTGGCAGTGGAGCGGGTGGAAAATGTGGAACAGCCATCAATTCATGTAATAGCGGGACTCTAAAAGATATTGCCGACACAAGTTCCGCTTATTTGTGAAAGTGTGACACAGCCCTTTGTTCAAAACCGAAAAAGAAGTATCAACAGCCAAGGCTTATAAAATCAGGTTTAAATTATAGGTGTATTTCCGGTTTAAATACCTGTGTGGTGGTGGGAACTAACTACAAGAACTGTATCCAGGCCGGCGGGAACGACAAGACCGGTCAGGCTTGTACGAGCTCAAGAAATATATGTAAGGTTTCTTTCTCAGGACCGATTTGAGGAAAGAGGCCGCCGGGAGATACCAGAAGTTGTATTAAAGGAACCGGAGTAAATGCCGATAAGTTATGAAAGGCCCAGGGAAGCAAGCCGGCCCCTTGGTGTAGGGGATATCCTTGCGGAACCAACGATTGATGTAGAGATGGCGTGGCTTCAACCTATAGTCAGGCTTGTCAGTAGTATTTCGGTCTTCAAAAAACTCAGTTCATTTGAACTGAGTTTTTTTATGGTAAAATTCTGGTTATGGAGATTGATTTAAACATTATTAAAGTTTTGATTCCCTGGGTGGTCTCTTTCCTTTTTGGGCTATTTATCACTCCGGTAGTTTTAGCTTATCTTTATAAGTATAGGGTTTGGAGAAGAAACCCGGAGGAGAAAAAGGCGCTTTTTTTGGAAGACCAAAGTGGCAAGATATCAGAGGTTATAAATAAGACAGAAAAGGATAGTAGGACTCCCCGCATGGGTGGCTTGGTTATCGTTCTATCGGTCCTATTCACGGTTCTTCTATTTTGGTCTATTTCTTTTGGAATCTTCGGAAATCCTTCCGGAAAAATAGATTTTCTTTCCAGGGGACAAACCTGATTACCCCTGGCTGCTTTTTTAGCCGGTGCTATTCTTGGGTTTTTCGATGATATTTTAACCATTAGGGAGGTCAGACTTGGAAAATTTGTGGGGGTTCCTTTAAAATTTAGATTAGGGTTTGTATTTATTTTATCATCATTCGCCGCCTGGTGGTTCTATGGTAAGCTCGGTTATTCCCAGGTTATGATTCCTTTCTATGGGAACTATGAGCTGGGCTGACTTTTTATTCCTTTTTTTATCTTGGTTTTTACTTCTATTTTTGCCACTTCAAATATTGACGGCCTAGATGGTCTGGCCGGTGGAGTGATGGCGGCCATTTTTGCAGCCATGGGGTTTATTGCTTTTCATCAAAATCTTTTTGACATTTCCGCTTTCTCTTTTGTGCTGGTCGGGGCCACCTTGGCTTTTCTTTGATTTAATATTTCTCCGGCCCGTTTCTATATGTCGGAAATCGGTTACAATGCTCTATCCTTCGCTCTGGTAATTATTGCTTTTATGACTAACACCGTTTTGCTTTTACCTATCATTGCCCTGGTGCTGTTTGTCAACCTTTGAGCCACGGTTCTGCAGGTTTTGGGGGTTCGTTTGTTTAAAATTAGAATTTTCAAAGCGGCTCCTCTTCATCATCATTTTGAATTGAAGGGTTGGTCCGAAAGTCAGATAGTTTTGAGGTATTGAATAATCACCATAATTTCGGCCATTTTTGGAGTGGCTTTGGCGGTGGTCATGTTTAGTAAGGAGATTGTTGGTTAGGGGGTTATATCATTTCCAAAAAACTCTAGCTCATATTAGCGCCTATTTTCCAAGAAGCCGTAACAGGTAGCAAGAGACAAGAAGCAAGTTGCAAGTCGGACAACTACATATGGATTGCTTCCCAAGCACTTTCTTGTATGATTCTCTTTGGTTAAATATGATTACTTAATCATTTGTTGACGAATATATAAGAAAGGATTACATTAGAAATTGCTTGGTCGCAATGACCGAGCACCACTTTTGTGGGAATAAAAATGTTTTAAACCTTTAATTTGTGAAATTGCAAAAAGTTCAGTTTCAGCTAAATGTTTTTTCAAAAGTGGTGCTCGGCCGTCCTTGCGAGAAGCTTGCGACGAAGCAATCCATGACGGGAATTAATACCATTTCCAAAAAACTCTATTTCATATTATCTCCTATTTTCCAAAAATTTAACCCCCGACTTCATGAAAAAGCCTTGATTTAGATTACGCACCTTCATTTTTTCATTTTGACGGGAATTAAATTTTTGAAAAGAGAGCAGAGCTTTTTTGGAAATGGTGTTATTTTAGAAAATTAAGGAGAAAGTTTTCTGTAAAGACTTTGGATCAATTTTCCATTTTTGGAATTTTCTCTTTTAATTCTTCGGCTGTGTCAAAACTTCTGTGGAGTAAAATGTCGGTCTCTCCCTTATTTATTTCGAAATTTTCCGGAACTTTCAAAATCATGGCTATGCCTATGTGATATTTATCAACTCTTGTTAGATTGGGGTTTAGAAGTCCAACGATTTCCAGCTCATTTTCTTTGGCATCATAACCTATCTCTTCTTCTATCTCTCGAATAGCCGCTTCCATTATAGAATCCGGTTCGTCAACATGGCCACCAACGGCCACCGAATAATTATCATAAAGTTTTTCTTCACCTCCTTTTTTTCCTCTCAGGTAAGTCAGGACTTTATTATCCTTGATAACCGCGATATAAGGAATAAATTGATCATAGGCAGGGTCTTCTTCCATGAGGTGTCTTGTTTTATATTCTCCTTCTTTTTCCAGTTCTCTGATAAAATTCTCATCTACTTTTTGAAAATCTTTATTAAGATTTTTTATTTTATCACTTTTAATAACTAAAATCTTTTCTCTTTTTAAAATCATGGGAATCATTATATCTTAAAAAATGTTAAAATAAAGCTATGAATTTAGGTCAAACGGTTGAAAAATACAGATTGGCTCGTCGGGGTGACGGGGAAGTGGTTTTGTTGGAGGGTGTTCACGCTTTTAAGCACGCCCTGCGTTTCGGGGCGGAGTTTCAAGAAATTTTATATGTTAAAGATTCTCAGCTTGATAATTTTCAGAACAATGTGTTAAGAGAGGAAGAGAGAGAATATATTTTAAAAAACGGCATTGAGGTGGAGCAGGATTTTTTTGACAAACTTTTACCCTACCGGGTTCGTTCAAGGGTGGTGGCTTTGGCTAAGAACCCTCGGTGAAAAAAAGATGATGTAAAAAAAGACAAACCCATTGTCTTTTTGGAAAACCCGGCCAATCCGGAGAATATCGGTATGTCCATCCGGGTAGCGGCCGCCTTTGGAGCCGGAGCTTTGGTGGTTAACGGTCGGATTTCTCCGCTATCCGCTTCGGTTATTCGGGCCGGGGCCGGTCTGATTTTCGCCTTACCGGTTTTTCAAATAGAATCTCTGGATGAATTGAAAAAATTCGGTTCAGGGCCGCTGGTGGTTGCCGATCCGGAAGGGGAAAGCATTAAAGAAAAAGAAATAAAAAACAATTCCATTATTATTTTTGGTACCGAAAGGGAGGGGGTTAGTGAGGAATTGAAAAGAAAAGCCGATTTAATGATAAGAATTGATATGCGGAAAGATGTTTCTTCTCTAAATTTGGCCACTTCCGTTTCAGCCTTTCTTTTTTCGGCCGGCTTTAAAGAATAAATATTTTTTGATGAGAGAATAAAAGCAAAACCGAGGTAAATTACCTCGGTTTTGCTTTTTTGTCCTCTCACTAGGAATCGAACCTAAATCTAGCCCTTAGGAGGGGCTTGTTTTATCCATTAAACTATGAGAGGTTTTCTTAATTATAACATTTTTATTCCAATATCAAAAAGTTTTCTAAAAAGAAAAACTATGATAATATATGTTCATCATATTATTAAGTAGACAGGAGAGAGAATTAAAAAAAGAAAAATGATACTTTTATTTGAAGGACCCGATGATAAATTTAGAGCATCGGCGGGAGCGTTTATTGTGAATAAAGAAAGAACAGCTGTTTTGGCTTTTGAGAGAATGAGTAGGAAGGGTTCGCGACAGCTACCCCAGGGCGGTATTAAAATCTATGAGAGACCCATTGATGGGATTTATAGAGAGTTGAAAGAAGAGACCGGTATTGAACCGAAAGATTTGTTATTGATAGGAGAATATCCCGAATGGATTACCTATGAATTACCGGAAAGATTAAGGTCAAAAAAACACGGTAGAGGGCAAACCCAAAAATTCTTTTATTTTGAATTTCAGGGAGATTTTTCTTCCATAGATTTACATAATGTGGAGGATGAAGAGTTTTCCGAATACTACTGGGTGGAGCCGGTTGATATTGTCAATAAAACCGTTGATTTTAGGAAGCCCGTTTATAAAAAATTAATCGCTTTTTTTGAAGAGAATTTAAAGAAAAAATAAGGAGGTCGGCGCTCTTGGCGCCACCGCCCAATTCTTAGGATTCCAGTTGTTTTAAAATTTTTTCCAATTCCTCCGGGGCTTTCTTTTCCTTGGTCTTTTTTCCCTCCCCGAGCTGTTTAAGAATTTTCTCGCGGTCGGTTTTTACACCCGGCCCTTTTTTTAGTTGTCTTTTAATAAATTCTCTTTTCTCTTTGAGATCCAGGCCGTCATAATTTATTTTTTCAAGATTCTCTTTGTTGTTTGGAAGAAAAGATTCTTCCTTGTTTTTGAATACCAAAAAGCCGGCTAAGAATATAAAAATTATAGCCAAGGCAATGAGGACAATGATTTCCTTTTTGTTTCCAGTCATTCTTCCATTATATATTTTTTATAAACAATTTCAACTTTAAAAGATATGTTTTTTTATTTTTTTTTGTTAAAATGATTCATATATAATTATCAATTTATAAAATATATTTTATGTCTAAAAAAACAAAAATTGGAATCTTATCAAAAAAGAAAATTTTTTTCGGACTATCGCTTGTTCCTTTTGTCTTTATTGGTGCAGCGGCCTTGGCCGATAGCTTTGCCGGTCCCAGCGCCGCACCGCCCAATGGTAATGCTTTTGTACCCATAAATACTTCAAGTTCAACGCAGACTAAGGATGGAGATTTGGGGGTTTTGGGTAATGTTTCCGTTGGGGGGAATTTTATTGCCAATGGTTTTTCATACTTTAAGAATAAGGTGGGAATCAATATTGATACGACGGCAAACCCCACTCACTGATTAACCCTTAAGGGGAGTGCGTGGTTGAGTGCTAATCCGGCGGACGGGTCACGAGCGGCTTCTTTGTATTTGGGTCAGACTGTTAACGGTGTTCCCGCCTATCGTTTTTATACCGATGATGCCACTGGAGATATTCTTGAAATATATTCCTATAGATGGGGAGGAAAAACTCTTTTTACAAGGAGTAGTAACGATGGTTTGCAAAAAATAATATCCATGGGTGGTGATGATGGTTCCCACTATATTGATTTACATGATAGCACTACCGATGCGGTCAATATTCACCTGGATTCGGAAAATGCATCCTACTTTAATGGTGGCAAGATTGGAATTGGAACCACTGCTCCCGGGGCCAAGTTGGAAGTTGTGGATCCGACTGCGGCAGAGCTGCGCATAAGTTCCAGCGCCACGGGGAGTTTTGGTCCGGCAAAATTGAGCTTTATTTCCGAGAAGGGAACATCCACCGAGTGAAGACCGGGTTATATAAGTTCAGGTGATAATGGTAGTTTTACCGGTAGGTTGGATTTTTATACAAATGGCAGCGGTTCCTCCAATAAATTTGGATCGGTTAGAGCCATGTCCATCGTTGATGGAAATGTGGGAATTGGAATGACCAATCCCACATATAAATTACATCTATCGGGAAGGATGAGAATTAATGGCAATAATGCCGGTATGTTTATTGAGTCCGGTTCGGGAACTCCTTGATTTTTTGGAATAACTACCAACGGCTCCAGCCTAAGGTTTTGAAACAATAGTGACAGGCTTATTTTGGCCGATTCCGGCAGCATTGGTATAGGCAAAACTCCGGATTCAAGCTATAAGCTTGATGTTGACGGAGATATTCAAGCCAATGCCTACTATTATTCATCGGATGTCCGATTGAAGAAAGATATCCGAGAAATTTCAGAAGCCTTGGACAAAATTAAAAAACTAAGGGGGGTTAGCTTCAGTTGGAAAGGGAATGGAGAGAAATCGATGGGATTTATAGCTCAAGAAGTGGAAAAAGTTTTACCGGAGCTGGTTAATAGTGATTCCAAAGGTTATAAGGCGGTTCAGTATGGCAACCTTACAGCTCTTTTGCTTGAGGGCATCAGGGAACAGGAGAAAATTATTGAAGGTCAGGAGCAGAGAATAAGAAATTTGGAAGAAAGATTGGATAGGTTGGAGAAGGGGTTGTAATCAAAGGCGGTCAATTGGAAAAAAGATAAAAAATCGCCATCCGGCGATTTTTGAATAATAGAGTTTCAGTGTTTCTTTTTGTAATGATAAATAAGAATGAGGCCCCGCCTTGTTCATATGTCGTTTCGGCAGAGGGGGGTGAGGGGTCCTTAGATTGTAAGTTAAACCCGAGACTTCTCTTTTTTGCTCTTTTTTATAGTCCGGATCCCGGATAGCTCCTTTTTGTTTTTGCTCGCAAGCTTGCAAACAAAAAAGGCTTCCGGGATCCTGAATACGAAAGAAGACAGAAGAGTATCCCGAGAAGCTCGAAGCTTTTGACAGTTCGTTCTGTTCTTCTTCCGTATTCATGATATCTTAAAAAGAGAAAAACAAGAATAGTTTTATTCTTGTT
>JALVSO010000028.1 GCA_027024305.1 Candidatus Parcubacteria bacterium
GAATTAAATATAAAACCGGCTCCTATAATAGACAAAGCTTTTTATAAATTTAATGGAAGCTTTCATTGTATTTCAAATGTTTTAGATTAAAGTATAAAAAAACATAGCCGATATTTTGGTTCCCGAGCCAGTTAAAATCTCGGACTTCTTTTTTATATTTTTTTGGAATTTTTTTATTTTTGTGTATAATATCAATATAGGGGGTGGGGTATATTTTAAAAAGTAAAAGTAAAAAATATGAAAATAATAAAAATAATAACTTGAATAGTTTTTGGTTTTATAATTATAATGATAGCTTTTATGCTATGAAATTTTATCGGTGGAGGAAAAATAGAGAGTGGAGATTATTCAATGAATAGAGGTAATAGAGAAATTGAGAAAAAGAATTTTTCAGCCGTTCCTCCAAAAGAGTTTCAGAGAATGATGAATAGTGGGGATTATATTGTTATAGATGTCAGAACACCTCAGGAAATAACTCAAGGTAAGGTGAAGGCGGATGCTTTGGAAATAAATTTCTATGACCAAGATTTTAGAGAGCAAATAGCTAAATTGGATAGGAATAGGAAGTACTTAATCAATTGCCGTTCCGGAGCCAGGTCGGGTAAGGCAGTTCAGCTAATGAAAGAACTTGGTTTTAGCGAGGTTTATGATTTGGCCGGAGGTATAAATGCTTGAAATGCAGAGGGCTTGAATTTAAATCAATAATAATTATAAATAAAAAATAAATATGAATTATTCCATAGCAAAAAAGATTGATGGAGATGTTGATTTCCGGACTCTCCTGGAAAAGATTAAAGAGGCTTTAAAAGACAATGGTTTTGGGATTTTGATGGAGATAGATATGAAAGATAAGTTCAAGAAAGCTCTGAATAAAGACAGTGATGAATATGTTATTTTGGGAGCCTGTCATCCCCAATCGGCCCATGAAGCTATTAAATCAGAAATAGAGATAGGACTCCTATTGCCTTGTAATGTTATTGTCTATGAAAAAGATAAAGAGTTTTATGTCTCTGTTATAAATCCGGAGATTCTGATAGAAATTTCTCAAAGGGAAAATTTAATGGAAATAGCCAACGATATAAGAAGAAGATTGGAAGCGTCCCTAGAATTAATTTAAAACAATATGGATAAAAAAGAAATGAATATGAATAATCATTCTTGCCATGAAGAACACGGTTCTCCCGGCATGGGGGGCCATGGTTCGGCTGAAGAATTTTTGAAGAGGTTCTGAATTGTTACCTTCTTACTAATTCCATTAACTTTTTTAAATGAGAAAGTTTTAGGTTTTTTTAATCTGCCGGCCTATGATTTTTATAAATACCTATCTTTTATTATTGCCACAATAATATTCTTTTTCTCTTTTATATTCTTTAAGCATGCCAGGATGGAAATAAAAACCGGCAAGTATGGAATGATGACCTTGGTTTCCATGGCCGTTTTAGCCGGTTATCTCTTTTCCGCCCTATCAACTTTCTGGTCGGAGTTAGACGTGGAATTTTATTTGGAAATTTCCACCCTAATCTGGGTCTTGCTTTTCGGTCATTATTTGGAAGCCAAGTCTGGAAAAGCTGCCGGTAACGCTCTGGATGAAATAGCCAAGCTCCTGCCTAAAAAAGCCCATCTTTTGGAAAATGGAAAAGAAAGAGAAATTTCCATTGAAGAATTAAAAAAGAATGATATTGTCTTGGTTAAAGTGGGGGAAAAGGTTCCGGCGGATGGAATTATTTTAAAAGGAAAGGGCTTCTTTGATGAGTCTTTAATTTCCGGTGAGTCCAAGCCTGTTTCTAAAAAAGAAGGCTATGAAGTCGTAGCCGGATCCGTCCTTTTGAATTCTGCTATAACTTTAAAAATAAGAAGAGTTGGAGAACATTCAACGGTTGGTCAGATAAAGAATTTGATTAGAAAGGCACAGATGACCAAACCTCGCTCCCAGCAGATAGCAGACAGGGCGGCCGCCATCTTAACTTTTGTGGCCGGAGCTACGGCCATTCTAACCCTATTGATTTGGACTATTATAGTAGGTAAGCCCCTGGTCTTTGGTCTGACTTTGGCCATAACGGTTTTGGTTATTGCTTGCCCTCATGCCCTGGGCCTGGCTATCCCCACCGTTACCACCATAGCCACCAAGCTTGCTCTAAAAAATGGTTTTTTCATTAAAGACCTTTCCAAAATTGAAAGCATAAGAAAAGCCAGCTATGTAATTTTTGACAAGACCGGGACTTTGACCGAAGGAAAGTTTGGTTTAAATAAAATAGAAAGCTATGGTAAATATTCTGAAAGGGAGATTTTAAAAATAGCGGCCTCTCTGGAAAAACTTTCTTCCCATGTCCTGGCCGGGAGTATTGTTGAAAGGGCGGAAAAGGAAGGAATTATTTTAGAAGAGGTTAGTGAATTTAAAAACATTCCCGGAAAAGGGATTGAGGGAAAAATAGATGAAAAAAAATATTTTCTTGGCAAAATGAATGATAATAAGGAAAATGGAGATGATATTTATACAGAGATTTATCTGCTTTCTGAAAATGAAAAAATAGGAAAGTTTAGTCTTTCTGATAGGATTAAGGCGGAATCCGGGGCATCCATTGAAAGATTACATTCAATGGGGTTGGAAGTGGTTATGCTAACCGGAGATAATGAGAGAGTGGCTAAAAATGTTGCCAAAGAGTTAAAAATAGATAGATTTTTTGCCAATGTTATGCCTGAAGATAAATATAGCTATGTCAAAAAAATGCAGAAAGATGGCTCCATAGTCATAATGGTCGGAGATGGTGTTAACGATGCCCCGGCCTTGACCCAAGCCGATGTTGGTATAGCTATTGGGTCAGGAACCGATGTGGCCGTTGAATCCGGTGATATAGTTTTAATGAATAATAATCCTGAGGATGTGGCCAAGCTGGTCCTTCTTTCTAAGAAAGTTTATGAAAAAATGATTCAGAATTTAATCTGGGCTCTTGGTTATAATATAGTGGCTATACCGGCCGCTGCCGGGGTCTTTGCTTTTAGTGGTTTCTTCCTAAAACCGGAATTTGGAGCCTTGATAATGAGTTTATCAACGGTGGTGGTTGTTGTGAATGCTCTATCCTTAAAAAGATTAAAATTATAATTATAAAATAAAATAAAAAATGAATACATTAAAAGTAGTAAATATAAAGTGCGGTGGTTGCGAGAAAGGAATTAGCGACGCTCTGGAATCCAAGGGTTTAAAGAATATTAAAGTTTCCCATGAAGATCAGACGGTCAGTTTTAATGGAGATATTGAGATAGCCAGAAAAGAGTTAACTCGTTTGGGTTATCCCGAGGCCGGAACAAAGGAAGCGGAATCAATTTTAAAAAAGGCCAAGTCCTATGAAACCTGTGCTGTGGGGACCGTAAAAGAGGGGGTGGAAGACAAAGAAAAAAGAAGTAAAAAGTTTTGAATGCTTTTGGCTCTGCCTCTGCTGGTTCTTTTGCTAATTTTCGGAGGAATGTATTTCTCCGGAGAAACAACTTATGACAAGGATGGAGATGAAATGATGGGGAGGGGGAATTTTAATGTGCCAAATCGCGGAATGATGATGGGTGGTGGTAGAGGAGAAATATTTTCCCAATCAACGGAAAATTTACCTGAGGTTAAAAAATCTGAAATTGTAGAATTGAAAGATGGAGATGTTTATGAAATGGAGGCCTATGCCGTAAAACAAGAAGTGGGGAACAGAACGGTTCGCCGACTTTCCTACAACGGAATGATTCCCGGTCCCATTTTGAAAGTTCAAAAAGGGGCTAAAATCACTTTAAGGTTTAAAAATTCTTTGGATGTTCCAACAACTCTGCATTCTCACGGTTTAAGACTGGATGACTCTCACTATGACGGTTTACCCACAACCATGGGCGGACAACAAAAACCGATGCAACCGGGGGAAGTTTTTGAATATGAATTAAATTTTCCCGATGCCGGAGTTTATTGATACCATCCTCATATCAGGGAAGATTATACCCAGGAGATGGGGCTCTATGGAAACTATTCGGTAACGGAAGATGGCTATTGAAACAAAGTTGATGGGGAAGAGTTTATGATTTTGGATGACTTTTCCGCCGATGATGTTTTCTATAAAGATAGGGTGGACCATACAATGCTGGGCAGGTTCGGAAATATAATTATGATTAACAATGATGAAAACTATACTTTGACTATAAATCAATACGAAACAAAAAGGTTTTTTGTAACCAATGTGGCCAATACCAGAACCTTTGATTTTGAAATTGAAAAGGATGGTAAAAAACAGGAGTTAAAAATGGTTGGTGGTGATGCCGGAAGAGTGGAGAAAGAATACATAACCAATCATTTTGTCATTGCTCCGGCCGAAAGATATATTTTTGAAACTCGTTTTGACCGGTCGGGAGAATATATCATAAAATCAAGGGATAGAATTTTAGGAAAAATTGTTGTTAAAAGATCAGATATAAAAATAAAGCAATCGGCTTTTGAGGAAAATTTAAGAAGCAACGCCGATGATTATAAAATAGTTAGAGATAAATTTGATTATTTTCTAAAGAAAAAAGCCGATAAAAAGTTAAGACTAACCATTGCCATGAAAGGCATGGGTCCAAGGGGCAGAGCTTTGGAAATGAGAAGGGGTATGGAGCATAGAGATGGTGCCGGAGAAATGATGGGAGGTCGGTTGGATGACCTTTTGGAAAAAGAAAAAGAGCTTGGCGGTGAGGCCATGGCAGAGTATGATGGAGAAGAAATTATCTGGGAGGATTATATGGCCATGATGAATAATATGTCTAATGACCAAATGATGGAGTGGGAAATGATTGATGAAACAAATCCGCAAAATCCAAAAACCAATATGGATATAAAATGAAAGTTCAAGAAAGGTCAGCTGGTTAAGATTGAAATTTATAATGATCCAAAATCAATGCACCCGATGCAACACCCCATTCATTTTCACGGTCAGAGATTTGTGGTTTTGAAAAGAAATGGAAAAGTTAATGATAACTTGCAATGGAAGGATACTGCATTAATTAAGACCGGGGAAAGGGTAGAGATTCTGGTTGAAATGTCTAATCCGGGGGTTTGGATGAGCCACTGTCATATTGCCGAACATTTACAATCGGGAATGATGATGGTTTTTAAAGTTGAGGAATAAATTTGCAAGCTCCCGGGGAGGGTGCAAAGTGTATTAAAAATAATAAGATAATAAAAAATATGAGCAAAACGGAAAAAGTATTTTGAGTGGTTACAGCTTTGGTGGCAGCGGGAATTTTATTTTGAGCTTTTAGCCAAAAAGATGAAATTAAAAAAGCCAAGCTGCAAAAAGAATTGGCCGAGCAAAAAAGAGTGGAAGAATATATCAAAAATTTGGATGATGGTTTTATTATCCAAAAAGAAACTAAATATCCCATCCAGTCCAGGGACCATATCAAGCCCGGGGAAAAAGTGGAAAAGTATTCCACCAACCCTCCCACATCGGGACCCCATGAAGAAGCCGAAAGGGGTGGCTTCTATCCGGAAGGGCTTGCCGATGAAAAGGCCGTTCATAATTTAGAGCATGGTTATATTTGGATTTCCTATAAAAACATAACTGAAGAAGATATTAAGAAATTGGAAGAGTTATCAAAAGAGTATTCAAATTCGGTCATAATATCTAAAAGAGATAAAAATGATTTTGATGGTATAGCTTTGGTCAGTTGAGGTAATTTAATGAAAATAAAATCATTTGATGAGAAGATTATTAAAGATTTTATAAAAAGAAATAAAAACCAATCACCGGAAAAGCTGGCCGGATAAGGTTTAAAAGACACCAAAAGCAGGTGTTTTTTATTTTTTTTATGTTATATTTAGGATATGAGGAATATAATTTTTAGTAAAGACGCTCTAATCCTTCTGCTGGCGTCTGCCCTGTTTCTTGGGCTTTATCTTTTCAATGGAAAAGAGATGGGAGGAATATTTAGTAATGGATATAGAGGACAGTTGGAATATTTGGAAGGAGCGGTTGAGAAAAAGGTGTCAGATTCCGGTTGAAATTCTTTGAAAAAGGGAGAGATTTTAGATGACGGTGATCAAATTAGAACTCTTGACGGGGCCAGGGCCATTGTTACTTTTGAGGATGGTAGTATTTTGAGGTTAAATGAAAATACTCTGGTAAGAATTGCCTCCCCCGATAATAGTAAAATAAATATTCATCTAGACAAAGGAGAGGTCTATAACCGAGTTGCAAAATCAGAAGGCAGAGAATATTCGGTTTATTCGGGTGAAGTTCAAGTTATAGCCTTGGGAACGGAATTTACCGTTGACCGTGAAAGTGATGAGCTTAAGGTTATGGTTTTGGAATCCAAGGTGGAAGTTAAGGACAAGGACGGTAAAAGCTTAGCCAAGGTGGAAAGTGGTAAAAAGGCGGAAATAAAAGTTAAAGAGTCCAAAGTGGAAAAGGTGGAAAAGAAAAATATAGCTGAAAAAGACAAAAAAGATGAGTTTATTGCCTGAAATGTAAAAGAAAATATTCGGGTTAAGAAAGAAGAAGAGGAAAAGAAGAAAAAGGTAGAGAGTGGTGAAAATAAGGATCAGAGTGATTATCCTATCACTTTGTCGGCCCAAAAAACTGATACCGGCATCAAACTAACCTGAGAAGTTAAGGGAGGCGATGCCCTCAAGGGGTTTAAGGTTGTGAAATCAACAGAAAAGAATCCGGTTTATCCTGGAAATGACTACAAGTATCTATCCGATGGAGCACAAAGGATTTATGAATGAAAAATAAATGACGGCAAGGCCTATTATTTTAGAATTTGTGAATATACCGGAAGCGGATGTAAAAATTATAGTAATAATGTTTATGTGGTGGCCCCAAAAAATAATAGCGGTGGTGGAAGTGTCAATGATGGTTCAGTTTCTTCCATCACTCTTAGTGGAAAGGCCGGAGATAACTATGTCAGCTTAAAATGGAAGGTTGCTGGTAATAGTCCCAAAGGTTTCAAGCTGGTCAGGTCAAAATCCAAAAATCCGGTATATCCGGGGAATGAATACAAATATATTTCCGACAAAAATAAAAGAGAATATACTTGAAGAGGGGGTTATAAAGATGGACAAAGATATTATTTTAGAGTCTGCGAATATCTGGGAGGAAAGTGTGGAAAATATAGCAATAATTTATCCGTAGTGGTACCAAATAAAAATGGAGGTAATGGCGGTTCAGGAAAAGTTTCAAAGATAGATTTGAAAGTTTCAAAAGTTGATGGTGGTTTGAAAATGGATTGAAAAGTAACCGGCAATTCTTCCAAAG
The DNA here is from genome assembly GCA_027024305.1 of Candidatus Parcubacteria bacterium. Lineage (GTDB taxonomy): Bacteria > Patescibacteriota > Minisyncoccia > Phycocordibacterales. The sequence goes on from JALVSO010000028.1 coordinate 7,260, forward strand.
GGTTTAAGCTGGTCTATTCAAAGGAGATAAATCCGGTTTATCCGGGAGACAAGTACCAATACATATCCAATTCCAATACGAGAACCTATACTTGACCTCTGTCAAAGTTTAGCCGGGGTAAATATTATTTCCGCGTCTGCGAATATCTGGGAGGAAAGTGTGGAAAATACAGTAATAATGCCAGCTATACCTTTACAGCCGATGATTTAAATGGTGGTCAGGAGGAATTTTCTGAAACCATAAACCTGGAAGCCATCAAGGATAACGATTATGTTGTTTTAAACTGATACGTTATGGATAAGAAACCGACTCCTCATGGCTTCAAGGCGGTCTATTCTGAAAATCCCAATCCGGTTTATCCGGGAAATGAATATAAATATATTTCCGACCCCAACGCCAGGTCAACCAAATGGCCTTTAAGTAATTTTGAATCGGGGAAAACCTACCATTTCAGAGTCTGTGTTTACCATGGTGATGGTGTTTGCGGTGCCTACACCAACGATGAAGTTCTAACTATGGACTAGGAAGAATTTTTTGGAAAAATCGCTAAGGCGATTTTTTCTCTTTCTATGTTAAAATAGAAAAATGGAAATAAAAAGAGAGATTGGGGGAATGCTTAAAAAAGCCCTGGACAAAATGGGCCTGGATTTTGTCGGTGATTTTAATTTGGAACATCCCCAGGATTTAAAAAATGGAGATTTTACAACCAATCTGGCTATGCAGTTGGCCGGGAAGGAAGGGAGGAATCCGCGCGAATTTGCGGAGCAAATTCGCGCTTCCATTCCCGCCAATGAAAATATTCAGAAAATAGAAGTGGCCGGTCCCGGTTATTTAAATTTTTATCTCTCCAAAAAATTTTTCAGGGAGGAACTGGAGCGAAATTTTGCGGAGCAAAATTTCGCTCAAAAAGAAAAACAAAAAATTCTTTTGGAGCACACCTCTCCCAATCTTTTTAAACCTTTTCATATCGGACATATGGTTAATAACTCCATCGGGGAATCCCTTTCCAGAATCTTAAAACACTTGGGGAATGAAGTTGAAAATATAACTTTTCCTTCGGATGTTTCTCCGGGAATCGCCAAAACCATCTGGGCTTTAAAAAAGGCAGACAAAAAGGTGGAGAACCTGACTTTGCAAGAAATTGCCGATGCCTATGTTCTGGGCTCTAAAGAATATAAAGAGAATGAAGGAGTCAAAAAAGAAATTGATAAGATAAATTCTGAAATTTATCAATACCTAAAAGGAGAAAATAAGGAAAGTGAGAATATAGAATTTTATAGAAAGGGAAGGGGGTTGTCCTTGAAGCACTTCCAAGAAATTACCAAGAAACTTGGTTCCGATTTTTCCGAGATGATTTTTGAGTCAGAAGCAGAAAAAGTTGGAAAGGAGATTATAGAAAAAAATATTCCCAATGTTTTTAAGGAGTCGGAAGGAGCTGTTGTTTTTGAGGGGGAAAATTTCACCAACGTTTTTATAAATTCCGCCGGTTTTGGAACTTATCTGGCAAAGGATCTGGGTCTTTTAAAGATTAAAAAAGAAAAATATCCGGAAGTTGATAAATCTTTAGTCGTAACCGATGTGGAGCAAAAACAACATTTTGAGATGGTTAAGGAAGCTGCGTCTAAAATCCCGGAGATTGCCGATTTTGCAAATAAGTCTGAATATCTGCAACACGGACGAATGAATTTTTCCGGAAATATCAAAATATCTTCCCGCTACGGAAATGTGCCTTTGGCTATGGAAGTTATGAAAAGGGTTCAGGAGAATATCTTGGAAAAAATGAAAGAGCGGGATTTTTCGGACGAAGAAAAAAAGGAAATTTCCGAGAAGCTGGCCATAGCCACTTTGAAATATTCAATTTTAAAGGTAACCTCCGGTAAAAATATGGCCTTTGATATTGAGAAGGATACCGACCCCAAGGGAGACACGGCCATCTTTTTACTATATACCTATGTGCGAACTCGCGGTATTCTCAAAAAAAATCAAAGCTTTTTTGATAAGTTGGATTTTTCAGAAAGGGAAGGAAAAATTCCCGATTTGGAAAAGGTCTTATATAGATTTGATAATTTAATAATTCGTTCGGCCCGAGAAAAAAGCCCCCATCACATTGCCAAGTATCTCTTTGATATGGCTCAAAAGTTCAATTCTCTCTATGAAAAAGTTAATTTTTCAGACGAAAATAATTCGGATTTTCTCTATAATCTATCCCTTCTAAAAAGATTTGAAAAAATAATGAAAGAAGGATTAAATCTTTTAGCCATTGAAATAGTGGAAAAAATGTAGGGGGATATGTTAAAATTCAACGATGAAAAAAAAATGAAGTAAATTTTATAAATTTATTGAAAGAGTCTTTAATGATGAAGTTACCAAGGAGGATTATATTTGACACACTTTTCTTTTTTGGTCCAATCTCTTTTTGGTTATAATCGCCCTTTTGGAAATTTTATCCTGATCTCACCCCTTGGAAGAACATACCCATATTATAGAATTTGTTTTTGGTATAATTTTTCTGTTTGAGTTGATTTTAAGAATTATTTTTACTCATCTAAGGAATTCGGTTTATTTTAATTGGAGTATTTTGATGCAGTTTGTTATTATTGTTTCTTTGTTAGCCCCTCACTTTTTTGGTAATCTGGCGGTTCTGAGAATTGTGAAATCTCTAAAGGTTATTAAGTTTTTCATTCTGCAAAGGGAAAAGAAAAAGCTATCGGGGGAAATAGAACCAGAGTATAATTTCTATTTTCCGGAACCACTGAGACGTTTGAATTTAATGGTAGTTGCTCTTTTATCTAAAAGTGAAACTTGGATTAACCAAAAAATAATTGCCTTTTTAAGGGGAGGAAAATAGGGGCTCAAAAAATCCTTAGCGGTTATTTTTTTCTTCCAGAGATTTAAGTTTCGTCCATTTATTATAGACAAAAAGCTCCTCTACGTTAATTCTTATCTCCAATCTTGACATCATTCTAATATAAAGGGCTCTAAATGAATCCCTATGTTCAGTCATAATTTTTTCCGGAGAATTATATTTTTCCAAGAATCCATAGACGTAATCCAGGATGGCATTCATTCTGGCTATGAAATTATAAATATCTCCGGTTTCCTCGTGAGCCTTTTTCATTTTTTCAATAAGATCAGGGTAAAATTCATTATCTTCAATGGTTACGTGTTCCATCAATATCTCTCCAAATTTCAAAAGGTGCTCATGAACAAAAACCGAATCGATATCTTTATTCTCTTCTAAATAATTATCAATCAGATGAAGAATTTTTTCAATCTCCACATGCTGAGCCTTTAGTATTTTTACTATGTTTTCTCTAGTCATAATATACATACTAACAAAAAATAAAATAAAATAAAGGTTTTCTGGCATGCTTTTGGAATATTCTTTAATATAAGGAAAATAAGAATCTAAGCAGTTATTAGTTTTTGAAGGAAGAATCTGGTATAATGTTTTTTATGAAAATTACAAGACATGGGAAGAATTTTTTAAAACTGGTTTTTGCTGATAAAACCATTGCTGTGAATCCAATTTCAAAAAACTCAAAGGAGAAGGTTGTTAAGTTCGGGGCTGATATCTCCGTTTCTACCGTTTTTCATCCGGACTTCAACGGCTTTGAGCAGGTGGAATATAATAATAAAAAACCATTTATTATAAAAGGGGGTGGAGAGTATGAAATTTCTGATATTTTTATTAAAGGTTACGGTTTGAAGCAAAAGTATCAGGACGAGGATAAAATGATAACATCTTACACTATTCTTTTGGATGGTATCAATGTGGCTGTCTTTGGACCTATTTCCAGTGGCGATAATTTTTCCAACGAAGCTTTTGAGGAATTTGCCAGTGCTGATATTTTTGTTGTGCCCATTGGCGGGGGAGATGTCTTTACTCCCAAAGATGCTGCCAAATTTATTAAACAGTTTTCACCAAAAATTGTTATCCCCGTTCACTATGACAAAAAAGATGAACTGGAAGAGTTTGCCGCCGCTTTGGGGGTTGAGGCGCACAGAGAAGATAAGTTGACCATAAAACAAAAAGATTTACCGGAAGAGATTGCGGAACTGGTAGAATTAAAAATAGTTTAGACTAATCTGGGGGGAGAGTGGCGGCACCGCTCTTTTTTTGTGGAAAGAGAAAAGAAAAAAGGACTTAAAAATGCTATAATCGAGAGAATAATATTAGTAGAAAAAAGATGAGCCAAAACAAAGAAGCAAAGAATAATCCCGAGGGAATGATTGAAAACCCCAACGGTGAAAAAATTATCAAGGCGCCCATTGTGCCGACCATGAAAAAGTCTTTCATAGACTATGCCATGTATGTGATTACGGAAAGAGCCCTGCCCGATGTGCGGGACGGAATGAAACCGGTTCACAGAAGAATTATCTATTCCATGCATAAAAACGGCCTTTACCATACAGCTAAATTTAAAAAGTCGGCTACGGTGGTCGGAGATGTGATTGGTACCTATCACCCTCACGGTGATACGGCCGTCTATATGACCATGGTGGGAATGGCTCAGGATTTTACCTATCGCTATCCTTTGATTTGGGGTCAGGGAAACTTTGGTTCCGTGGATGGAGACTCTCCCGCAGCCTACAGGTATACCGAGGCTAAGATGGAAAAAATCTCTTCTTCTCTTTTGGCCGATATCAATAAAGAAACCGTGGATGTTATCCCCAATTTTGACGGAACCACCACCGAGCCGACGGTTTTGCCCACACGGGTGCCGGCCTTGCTTTTAAACGGAACTTTGGGTATTGCCGTGGGTATGGCTTCCAATATTCCACCCCATAATTTGGGAGAGCTTGCCGGAGCGGTCAATGAGCTTTTGGATAATCCGGAAGCTACGGTTAAAGATTTAATGAAACATGTGAAAGGACCGGACTTTCCTTTGGGAGGAATTATTTTCAATAGGAAAGATATCAAGACGGCCTATGAAACCGGTAAGGGTGGTGTTTTAGCCAGGGGTGTGGCGGAGATTGAAGAAACGGACAAGGGGCAGAGTCGCATTGTCATCACCTCAATCCCTTTCCGAGTCAATAAGTCGGTTTTGGTGGAAAAAATCGCCACTCTTTTCCGAGATAAGAAATTGTCGGGATTAAAGGATTTGAGGGATGAATCCACCAATGAAATTAGAATTGTTATTGATTTAAAGAGAGGAGCCTTTCCGCAGAAAATTTTAAATGCTCTCTATAAAAATACTCAACTGGAAGAGCGTTTTAATTTCAACATGGTGGCCCTGGTGGACGGAGTGCCGAGAACCATGAATCTGAAAGATATTCTGGAAGAGTTTATCAAGCACCGAAGGGAGGTGGTTAGAAGGGCTACGGAGTATGACTTGAAAAAGGCCGAGGCGCGAGCTCATATTTTGGAAGGTCTGAAAAAAGCCTTGGATAATATTGATGAGGTTATTAAGATTATTAAAAAATCCAAGGATGTACCGGAGGCTTCCGCCAATTTGATTAAAAGATTTAAATTCACGGAAATTCAAACCAAGGCCATTTTGGATATGCGTCTGCAAAAGTTGGCCAATCTGGAAAGACAAAAAATTCTTGATGAGTTGAAAGAGCTTTTGGCTTTGATTAAAGATTTGAAGGATATTCTGGCCAAACCTAAAAGAGTTACTCAAATTATTAAAGACCAATTGCGGGAAGATGTGGAGAATTTTGGAGATGAGCGACGAACCAAGGTGGTGGCCGGCAGTGCCGGGGAATTCAAAGCCGAGGACCTTATTCCCGATGAACAATCAACCTTGGTTTTGACCGAGAGCGGTTATTTAAAGAGAACCAACCCTTCGGAATTTAAGGCTCAAAAAAGGGGGGGAAAAGGTGTTTCCGATATGAACACCAAGGACGATGATGTTATTTCCGAGTTTATCACCGCTTCAACCCATTCCGATATCCTCTTCTTTTCCAGCAGAGGTAAGGTTTATAAAACCAAAATGTATGAATTGCCGGAAGGAAAAAGAGCCACCAAGGGTAAATTTATTTCCAATTTCTTGCCTCTGGAAAATGGAGAAAAAATCACTTCGGTGGTAGCCCTTCACAAGGAGGATAAGAAAAGGATTGACTCTCTAGTATTGGTAACCAAGCAAGGTAATATCAAAAAAATGGCCGCTTCTTCCTTCTTTGAGGTTCGTTCCAATGGTTTAATCGCTATAAATTTGAAGGGTGATGACGCTTTGATTGATGCTCGTTTTATTGCCGATGGAGATGAGGTTTTGCTGGCTTCCAAGGAAGGTAAAGCCATTCATTTTGAATCCGCTGATTTAAGGGAGATGGGGCGAACGGCCGGAGGTGTGAGGGGTATGAGATTAAGCAAGGGAGATGAAGTGGTTTCCATGTCCATCACCAAGCCGGAAAATCGGGATAATTCCAAGCTTCTGGTTATTACCGAGAACGGTTATGGAAAACAGACTCCCATTAAAGAATTTAAAATTCAAAACCGGGGCGGTTCCGGGATTAAGGCCGTGAAGATTACCGAAAAGACCGGAAAGTTGGTTGGAGCCAGAGTTGTTCTGCCGGAGCACAGTGAGGTTATAGCCATGTCGGAGAAGTCTCAGGTTATTCGAACCGGTCTGGATCAAATTGCCACCAGCGGAAGGGATACCCAGGGGGTTATCATTATGAAATTGAAAGACAAGGATGATAGAGTGGTTTCCTTTGTAGTTTTCTAGAAGTTGTTGTAAAGTCGGAGTAACAGCGAGGTCTTACCTTGCTGTTGTTTTTGTTACTGGTATTTTATTTTTTACTGTGTTAAGATTTTACCGTTATGGAAAAACAAATAGAAAAATATACAAAAGATATAGAGAAATATACAGACAAGGTAAATAAAAAGTTAGTGGAAAAATTAGCAAGAAGATTGGCCTCCAGCATGGCTAAAGATGATGCCAGGACCGTTTCTTGTGGGGATAAAAGAGAACTGGGTAGAATTAGAAGAAATTTGGCTATCAAAAGGCTTGGTGCCGGTGTAGAAAAAGCCAACAAAGCCCTGGAATCAGTTTGTCAGAAAATGAAAAAAACAAATTCAAAGAGTCGAGTAACTTTTTATTACCTATTGATTACGGAATTAAAGGCTGTTAAGAAATATTTGGAAAATTAGGCGAAAATCTAATTTAGATTAACACCGGGGTCTTACCTTGGTGTTTTTTTATATCAGATGATTTCGGATTATGAAGAGATTCAATTTTTATCGTCTAATAAAGGAGGGCGTCTTTGGGGGTGGGCGCGACCGGAGGTCGCGCCCATTAAAATACAATCCTTCTCTCAGATGATTTTGTGGAACTTTGACTTGACTTTCAAAATCCTTCTGCTAGTATTTTTTTAATGTTTAGGCTGACCTTTAGGCTAATATTTTTCTTTTTTATTCTCTCTTTTTTGCCGACCCAAATTTCCGCCGCCACCTTTACCTCCGTTCAAGACGGTTCCTGAAGTAACTATGAAACCTGAGGTGGTTCAGCAATTCCCGGAAAAGATGATGATGTTGTTGTTAAGAATAAAATAACGGTTCCGGGTTGAATTGGAGCCGGTCCTCACTATGAAGTGAAAAGTTTAAAGGTTGAGAAGGGCGGAGAGCTAAACAAAACCAAAAATCTCTCTTTTGAAGTTGGGGGAAAATTGGAAAATCAAGGAAAGATAAACTTTGGAATAAAGGTCGATGGAGATGTTAACAACAATGGGGAGGTGGAAGGTCTGGTTTTAAAAGGTGATGATGTTATGGCAAGGTCCATTTTAAACAGGGGGGCGATAAAGTTTTTGGGCATTGAAGGCCACGTTAAAATAAAAGACTCTTTTAAGGTCAATAGTATTTCCGGAACCAATGGGACCCTGGAGTTTACCGAAAATCATTTAACTTTGGAATCGGATTATTGAAATCAGTTTTCAAATCACGGCTTGGAAATCATTGGAAAAGATCACACAATCATCATAAACAAAGAAGGGACTCTTCGTCTGGAAGTTCCCAATTCAAATCTCATAATCAATTCCCCCAATGTTAGTTTCCGAGGACAGAATTCTTTTAAAACCTTATCCATGCCCGGGGCTCAAAATATTTCCTGTTGAAACGGGGCAATTATTAAAACCAAACACTTCATCATCCAAAAAAATCAGTCCTTTGCCGGCTATAATCGTTGATGACCATACACCTCCACCTGCACCATTGATGGAGATTTTTTAAACAAAGGTTTGATAAAAAACAGTGGTCGCCATAAAAGCACTTTCAATGTTAAAGGTGATTTTAGAAATGAAGGAGAAGTTTCCGGAAATGTCTATTTAAAGGTGGACGGAAATCTCTTTAATCATTCCACCCTGAGGGCTGAACAGGTTGTTCTGAAGGGTGATTTTTTTAATTGGGGAGATGTTGTAACCGGTACTTGAAAATGAGCCTTCAGTATTTCCGGAAATATCTACAACAGGGGAAGTATGGGAGGAACGGTTCTCTATCCAAATGCTGATGGTAGTCCGAAAATTATTCAAAACAGCGGAACAATTTCAGCAGTTAATCTTATGGAAGAGATGGAATTGGATAATAGTAGCTCCTCCAACTTCACTATTTTGGATAATGCTTTGATTTTAGATCGAGACTATGATTTTGCCAACCATCTGGGTAATGTTCTTTTGAAATCAAAGAATAATAGAAAATTAAATATTAAAATTTCAGGCGGCTATAATATAGACGGAGATGGAAATATAAATTTCATTATTTCTAGAGATAGTGATTATTATCCTTTTATTAAAAATGCCAATTTTAACAAGTTGGTTATTGAGAAGGGGGTGAAAGTTGGCAAATGGGGTGCCATTACTTTCAACTACCCGATTTTTAACTACGGTGATATAACTTTTGTTGATAGGTATTGAAGGGAAGCGGCTGATTTCAAAGAAGAAGTGGTTAATAGGGGAAAAATCAGTGGAATTTCACGGATAACTTTCCGTAAGGATTTATA
>JALVSO010000029.1 GCA_027024305.1 Candidatus Parcubacteria bacterium
TTCCAAAAAAGCTCTGCGCTCTTTTCAAAAATTTAATTCCCGTCAAAATGAAAAAATGAAGGTGCGTAATCTAAATCAAGGCTTTTTCATGAAGTCGGGGGTTAAATTTTTGGAAAATAGGCGCTGTCATGAGATAGAGTTTTTTGGAAATGGTATAAGTTTCCGGCTTCTCGGTTGACAACTTTGTGTTAAAATACGTTCTATGAACAAAGATATAAATAAAGAAGAAAAAAATTTTAAGATTAGACACTCCCTGGCTCATATTTTGGCCATGGCTGTTTTGGATAAATATCCCGAGGCTAAAATCAGCATCGGGCCGGTGGTGGAGAACGGTTTTTACTATGATATTGATTTTGGAGAAAATAAAATTTCCGATTCCGATTTGAAGGACTTCCAAAAAAAGATGAAGAAAATTATTTCTCAAAAATTGGATTTTAAAAGAGAAGAGATTGACAAGGAGGAGGCTCTGAAAAAATTTAAAGGCAACCCGTACAAGGAGGAATTGATAGAAGAGATTGCCGGGAATGGTGAAAAAATTACCATCTATAAGACCGGAGATAAATTTGAAGACCTCTGCGAGGGGCCCCATGTGGAGAACACGGCGGAAATTCCCACCGATGCTTTTAAACTGACCAAGATTGCCGGAGCCTACTGGCGGGGCGATGAAAAAAACAAGATGCTTACCCGAATCTACGGAATTGCCTTTGAGAATGCCGATGAGTTAAAGGCCTACGAAGAAAGAATGAAGGAGGCGGAGAAGAGGGATCATCGGAAGATTGCCAAGGATTTGGAGCTCTTTATGATTTCCGAAGAGGTAGGAAAGGGATTACCTTTGTGATTACCCAATGGGGCTTTTGTTTATAGAAAGCTTCAGGAGTATATGTATGAGAAAGAGGTAAAGGCCGGTTTTAAACATGTTGATACACCAATCATCACCAAAGAGGGTCTCTACAAAAAATCCGGCCATTTGGATCACTACCATGAGGATATGTATAACCCCATGGATATTGAGGGGGAAAACTACTATCTGCGACCGATGAACTGTCCCCATCATCATCAGATTTTCAATCACAAGCCTTTGAGTTACCGTGATTTGCCACTGCGCTTGGCCGAGTTCGGACAAGTTTACAGATTTGAAAGGTCGGGAAATCTAACCGGTATTATTCGGGCCAGGGGCTTTTGTCAAAATGACTCTCATATTTATTGTGCCAAATCTCAATTAAAAGACGAGCTAACCGGAGTGATGAAGATGTTTGATGAGGTTTATTCGGATTTCGGTATTGATGATTATTGATTTAGGTTATCTCTGCCGGATGCGGAAAATAAAGAGAAGTATGGTTATTTGGATGATAAGGAAATGTGAGAAGAGTCGGCCCAGGTGGCTCGGGAAGTTATGGATGAGCTGGGGCTAAAATATGTGGAAGAGACGGGGGAGGCTGCTTTCTATGGACCAAAAATAGATGTGCAGATTAGGAATGTTTTTGGTAAGGAGGATACCATTGCCACGGTGCAGATAGATTTCTATTCGGCTAAAAAATTTGATCTGGAATTTACCAACAAGGATGGTAAAAAGGAAAAGGTGGTTATAATTCACAGGGCCATCATGGGGTCCTTTGAAAGATTCTTAGCTTTTTTCTTGGAGAAAACTGCCGGTAATTTGCCGTTCTGACTGGCACCGGTTCAGGTAAGTATTTTAACCGTGGGAGAATTTGCCAACGACTATGCCCGAAAAGTTTTTGAGGAATTGAAAAAAGACTATCGGGTGGAGCTGGACGATTCCAAGGATTCCTTTGGAAAGAAAGTCCGCAAAGCCAAGAAAATGAAATTACCCTATTTTATAATCATCGGACAGAAAGATATTGATGAAAATAAATTAACCCTGGAAAGCCGAGACAGCGGAGAATCAAAGCAAATTACTTTGGAAGAGTTAAAGGAAATTTTTGAGAAAGAGAATAGGTAAAAATATGAAAGAAAAGGTAAAAAGAAAGTTTATTTTTGTTGATGAATCCGGTGACCCTGGTATTCCGGGAACTTCCGGTCATTTTGCATATAATATTTTAATGTTGGATGAAAATGACATACAATTTATAGAGAAAGAATTAGCATATTTCAGATTTTATAATGAAAGTTATAAGGAGTTAAAAAAGTATACCAAGAATAATAAAATGTTGGTAGAGATGCTTAGAAAAATTTCCATGAGAAGCAATATCAGAACCTATTTTTTGTGGAAAAAAGATTTTACCGGAAGGATAAGGGGGGTGCGATTTAGAAATTTTATCTTAAAAAAATCATTGGAAAAGTTCTTTAATGAATATATTTATGAAAATTCACATTTTGATATAGAAAACATGCCGGTTTTTGAGATAGTTATAGATAGGTATCTTGATGGAAAAAATAAAGATGTGGAAGAAATAAATTTAAAAAGATATTTAAATAGGGATAATAATTTACCAAAGTTTAATCATATAACAATGGTTGACTCTAGGTACACACCTGCAATACAAATTTTAGATATTGTTTCAGAGTATTTTTCTCATATAAAATATTCTGCAGGTAATAATAAAATCGGTATTAAGTTGGTAGAAATAAAAAAATAAAAGAAAAGCCCGGATTTCGCTTTCTGCGCCCGGTGCTTTTCCAACTAGTGATAAAATTATAATATATAAATTAAGATTTACAAGTTAAGAAAATAGAGAATGTTAATAACCAGTGGATAGTAGTTATAGTAAAATGAAAAAAAGAGCCGATTTGTTTTTAAAGGAAAAGGGATATTTTGAATCCCGGAAAAAGGCGGCCGATGCCATTCGGGCCGGCTTGGTTTTTTTGGACGGAGAAAAAATAGACAAGGCTTCCAGGGAAATTGGCGAGGGAGAAGTTAAAGTTTTGGACGACGAGAGTTTAAAATATGTTTCCCGGGGTGCTCTGAAATTGGCCGGAGCTCAAAAGGAATGAGATTTGGATTTTCAAAACAAAATTGTTTTGGATTTGGGAGCTTCCACCGGTGGTTTCACCGACTTCCTTTTACAGCAGGGGGCCAAAAAGGTTTATGCCGTGGATGTGGGTTCCGGACAGCTTCATCAAAAACTCAGGAACGACCGACGGGTTATAAATTTGGAAAAAACCGATGCCCGTTTTTTGAATCAAGAGCTTATTCCCGATAAAATAGATTTTGTGGTTTCCGACCTCTCCTTTATTTCCCTGATTAAAGTTTTCAAGCCCGTTTTTGAATTTCTGGGAAAGAGCTTTCAGGCGGTTCTGCTTTTTAAGCCCCAATTTGAAGTCGGTTTTGAAAATATTTCTCGGGGTGGTATTGTTAAGGATGAGAAAGTGGTTAAAGAAAAATTGGAAGAGGCCGAGAACTTTTTTAAATCTTTGGGTTTTAAAGTCTCTCGGACAAAATCTCCCATCAGGGGCGGGGATGGTAATATTGAGTATTTATTTTATTTAAGAAATGAAAATAATTAGCTGAAAAGAATTATATAAAATTTCACTTTTGGACAGGCGAGGCTCGTCCGGGTTGGTTTTTCTTTTGCCCACGGATACGGTCTATGGTTTCCATGCCTCCGTTTACGATAAAAAGGCTCAGAGGAAAATTCGGGAAATAAAGAGGCGAGGGCAGAATAAAAGTTTCATTGTTTTGGTTTCTTCTTTGAAAGATTTGGAAGAGTTTTCGGTGGATTTGGGAGAACGAAAAAGAAAATTTTTAAAAAGGATTTGACCGGGGCCCCATACGGTCATTTTGAAAATCGGAGAGAGAAAGTTTAAATATTTGACCAATGAAAATGGGGAAGTGGCTTTTAGAATTCCGGCGGAAAAAAGACTTTTGGAATTTATAAAAAAGTTTGGACCGCTGGTTTCCACTTCGGCCAATCTCTCCGGCCGGGAAGTTTTGGAATATGGGAAAGATTTGCAAAAAGAAGTGGAAAGAATTTGAGGAGAAGAGGCGGAAAAAATTGATTATGGCATTGAAAGTTACAAAAAGAAAGAAGAACCTTCTTTAATTTTAAAGATTTTAAGATAAAGATCGTCCGATCTAGATTGTAAGTTAAGCCCAAAACTTTTTTATCATTTTTTAGGATCTGGATCCCGGATAGCTCTTTTTTGTTTTTGCTCGCAAGTTCGCAAACAAAAAAGGCTTCCGGGATGACGGCGACCTTCGGTCGCCGTCCGGGCGGCCACCTCCGGCGGCCACCCCTCTTATAATTTGCCTCTTACAACTTCCAACTTGAATCGTCATCCCGGAAGCGAATTTTTCTTAAATTTTGTCTTTACGTCAAATTTTGAAAAAACTATGCTTTAGTTGAGGGCTGGTTTAATAATTAAAAAACCAAAGCTGTTGGAAAGAAGGCCAGCATAGTGCCCAAGATTAAAATCAAAATTCCGGCCAAAAGAGTGGAGAGTTTGGAGTATTTTGCTCCAATCTGATAAAACTTTTTATAACCCCAAAGAGCCAGAGCGAAGACGATAATATCATCGGCCATATAAAATAGGGTGTAGATAAAAATATAGAATTGCTCCGTTCAGAAAGACAGATTATTTACATCCAGGGTTACGGTAAAGGTTTGGGGGATACCCAGGGAACAGGCCACCTCAATGACATTGACCGAGAAAGCCAGAAGGAGAACCGAAAGAGCGGTTAGAATGGTTAGAGGTTTTTGAGATATTTCGGAAATTCGGGCCGATATTTTATTCTGTTGTTCGGCCGAGCTGGAATCGCAAACAAATTTCTTCCGGTTTTTTCATCACTTGTAGAGAAAGAAAATTCCGGCTCCGATGGCGAAAAGACCGATTAAAAAGGTAACCAGTTCCTTGCTGGGCATAATCTTTCAAGCCGAGGATCAGAAAACCAAAATCAGATAATACATAATGGCTTCGGCCAAAATAAATATTCCGGCAATGATGGCCATTTTTTTTCGACTCCCCACCTGGGAAAGAGCAATCAGAAAAGAGAGGAGAACCCACATGGCGCAGGGGTTAAAACCGTCAATAAAACCCAGGACTGAAGAGAGGGTGAAAAGGGACATATCTTTGATTGAGATATTGTGGCCGAAAAATGAAACCTCTTCTTTTCTTTCAATTTCTATTTTCGGACTGCTTTCATTTTCCGGCAAAAGACAGCCTTGGTCTTCCGAATTTAACTGACAGCCGGGGGCCGAGTTATCCAAATTTTTCTTATTTTGAGAATTGAGATAATAATCAATGGAAAGGTTAAACTTTCCCGCCTTTTTGGCTTCTTCAACTTTTTTCAAAATTTGCTTTCCGCTGTTTTCCGGTTGATCAAAACCGACAATAATGGAATCACCAATCAGGTTTAAAGGAGTGGAGGCGGAGAGTTTATATTTTTCAATGATTTGATTAAAGAGTTTTAGATTTTTTTCATCGGCGATGTCGTAACGCTTCAGATAAAAATCTTTTTCTTTCAGGGATGATAAAAATTTCAGCTCCGCTTGACAGTGGGCACAATCTTTTCTTTCAAAAAGATTTAGATAAACGATTTTTTCTTGGGGTCTCGTTTCTTTTTTCTCCGATTGGATAACTTTAAACCCCGCTCCCGCAGAGAAGGAAAATGAAAGGAGGAATAAAAAAAATCCCGATATAATATTTTTGATTTTCATTGCCGATATTATAGCAGAAAGAGAGAAATTTTTGTTTTTTTGTTTGGATGGAAAAGGCGCGCGAGCTTCGCTCGCGCGCCCCACTCCACTTTCATCCAAAACTCTAACTTTTCTTCAGGGCTTCCGAAAGGGACAAACCGAAAATTGTGATAATAATGGCCGAACAAAGAAGACAAAGGGGGCAATAGGTTTCCAAAAGATATTCTTGGTAAATGTAGTAAGAATTAAAGAGAATTCCCAGACCGGACATTCAGGCCAAAATTTTAAAACCAAACCTTTTTTTCTTAGCAAAAGAAATCATAGCCACTAAAAAGATTATAGGATAGACTAAAAGAGCAACGGCCGGAAAGGGAAAACCCAAAAACATTGTTTCCGGTTGGCTAAAAGCTTTGGAACAGGAAAGGGTTTCCGAAATATCACAGAAAGATGAGCCGATGGCCGAATAGGCCACGGAAGTTAAATAGGCAGCGTTGATGGCTGCCACCACAGCCAGTCCGGCGATAATTAAATATTTTTTCATAACAATTTTATTATAATACTTTTTTCATTTTTTGCTATAATGAAAGAATGAGAAAAATAATCACTTTTTTTATTATATTCTTTCTTTCTTTTGCCTTCTCTCGGGCCGAGAGTATAAAAAATTACAATATTAAAATAAATTTAAACCGGGATTCTTCTTTGGATATTGAAGAAAATATAACGTATGATTTCGGTCAGAGTCAAAAGCATGGAATTTTTCGTTTTATTCCTCTGGTTTTTCAAGTAAAAGGTCAAGAAAAATGAGGAGGGCTTTTGGAAAGAGAAATTAAAATATCCGATTTAAGGGTTTTACGAAACGGTGGAAAGGAGCCCATTGCGGAGTTAGATGAGAAAGATTCCAACGGGAATTATTTTATAAAAATCGGATCGCCCCATAAAAGCTATCAAGGTATCCAAAAATACACCATCGGTTATAGGGTCAGGGGCTCTTTAAGATATTTTGAGGATTTTGATGAAATCTATTGAAACGCCACCGGATTGGATTGGCCGGTAATTATTGAGCAAGCTCGGGTGGAATTGGGAAGCAATCTGCCGGAGTTGAAATTTGAGAAACCTTCCTGCTACCAAGGTCGATTAAAGTCTGCGGAAGCTTGCCAAGTAACCAAGGAGGGCGGTGGCAAAAATATTGTTTTTACGAGCACTCGTCCTTTAAACCCCGGTGAAGGTCTAACCGTTGCCGCCTCCTTTAAAAAAGGCCTGGTTAAGAAAGAAGAATTTTGAACTTTAAGCTCGGCCGGTTTCTGAGTTGGTTTTTTGTCTCTTTTGGCAGCACTTATCGGTGCCATGGTTTTTTATATCCGGTCTTTTTTGAACAAATATAATCCGCACAAGCCCGTAATCACCGTTTACTATCCCTACAAAAACTACCATCCGGCTCTAACCGGTTATCTTATTGATAAGAAATTTGATTCTTCCGATTTAACTGCCGGTATTTTAAATCTGGCTCAAAAGGGTTTCTTGGAAATTGAAAAATTGAAAGAAAGGACTTTTCTTTTTGGTCCGGATAATTATGAGTTTAGGGCCAAAGTGGAATATGATGATTTAAAAGACGATTTGGATAAACTTTTTTATAGTTTGATTTTTAAAAATGAAAAAGATCCAATTATAGACAGTAATCTAAGTTTTTTAAGAGCGGGTTTTCCTTGAGAATATGATGAAAAAGGCGAATTTAGGAAAAAAGTCAGGTTGTCAGATATCAGCGAGAGGGCTCGTGATGTTTTAAAAATCAAAAACCGAATTAATTCTTGGTTAAATTCTTATGCCTTGGATAACGCCATTATTGAAAAAAGTCAAAATCAACTTTTTTGAGTCGTGGCCGCTTTTATTTTTGCGGGAATCTTTGTTTCCGCTTCCTTTTTTCCGAAGTTGACCGGTCTGTTAATTCTTTTAGAGTTTTTGTCAATTATAGTAATTGCGGTAACTTCCTACAGATACACCAAAAAGGGTTGGGAAATAAAAAACAATTTGGAGGGCTTTAAAAAGTTTTTGTCTTTAACGGAAAAGGAAAGGATGGAATTTTTCAACGCCCCGGAGAAAAATCCCAAAGAATTTTTTGAATATTTACCCTACGCCATTGCCTTTGGAGTGGAAAAGAAGTGAGCCGAACAGTTTAAAAATACCCCCCTTGATAAACCGGAATGATACAAAGGAGCGGATAATTTTAGCGTCGGCGTTTTTGTGTCTGAACTGGATAATTTAAATTCTGAAATTCAATCGTCTATAGCCACGGCTGCTGCCAGTGGATCCGGTTCCGGAGGCGGTGGTTTTTCCGGCGGTGGAGCCGGAGGTGGTGGTGGGGGTTCTTGGTAAGATTAAAAAAAAAGGGGTTGGGGCGGCGCCGCAGGCGCCGCCACCCCAACCACCCTCTCGAGATAAAAAGTCCCAGCCATTCCCATGCAGAAATAATACCATTTCCAAAAAAGCTCTGCGCTCTTTTCAAAAATTTAATTCCCGCCAAAATGAAAAAATGAAGGTGCGTAATCTAAATCAAGGCTTTTTCATGAAGTCGGGGGTTAAATTTTTGGAAAATAGGCGATGTCATGAGCGAGAGTTTTTTGGAAATAGTATAAGCACCCTCCGGTTCCATTTTGTACTCCCTCTTAAATTTGATACAATGATTTCATTATTAAGATTAAATAATAAAAGATATGGATTTTAAAAATTTAGCAATAACATTTTTTAGCAATCTTTGAACATGAGTAGTTATAATTGTGGTTGTTTTGGTAAAATGGGTTATTGGAGTATATAATTGCTTGGTTAGAAAGCAATTGGACGTAGAGAATGCTTGGTCTGATATTGATACTCTTTTAATAAAAAGATCTGATATGATTCCCAATTTGGTGGAAATAGTAAAGGGTTATGCCAGCCATGAAAGGGAAACTCTGGAGGGAGTAATAGAGGCCAGATCAAAGGTTAGTCAGATGAAAATTGATATTAAAAATACTACTCCGGAGCAAATGATGGCTTATCAAGCAGCTCAAGGAGAATTATCCCAAATGTTGGGAAAACTTTTTGCTCTTTCCGAGGCCTATCCTGATTTAAAGGCTAATACCAATTTTTTACAATTGCAAAATGATTTAACCAAATTGGAAGGAGAAATAAATATGGCTAGACGATTTTACAATGGAACGGTCAAAGTTTTCAATGAAATTATCAGAGTTTTTCCAAGCAATATCATTGCATCCATCTTTGGCTTTAAAGAAAAACCTTTTTTTGAAGCCGATGAAGAGCAGAGAAAAAATATTGAGGTGAAGTTTTAGCAAATTGATTAAAGCACAACCGCAGGTTGTGCTTTTTCTTTTTGTTAAAGTTGAAAAATGAAATAGTAATAAAATATAGGCACACAATGTCATCTCGGAACCGACCGAGCACCACTTTTGTGAGAGTGAAAAGGTTTTAAAATTTTAGTTTTTGAAATCGCAAAAAGTTCGGTTTCACCTGAATGTTTTTTCAAAAGTGGTGCTTGGTCAGGTATCCGGGATCCAGAGAGAAATACAAAATAATACCATTTCCGGAAAATCTTCTACTTTTTTAAAAAATTATTTTTTGCTGAAGTATTGCAAGTAATTCTTTAAGGCAAGTTGTGCAGGTTGTGCTTTTTTCTTTCTTTTTGTTAAAATTAGAAAATGAAAAAAATAATTAATCCGAGCGAAGTTTTAAGAAAACTTCCTTTAAAAGTCGAATTAAGAGAAAGGGTAAAAAAGGACCGGGAGGAAATTAAAAGAATTTTAGCGGGGGAAAATAAAAGAAAAATTCTAATTATCGGTCCATGTTCAGCCTGACCGGATAGAGCGGTCTTGGAATATGCTGAAAAGTTAAAAAAAATTTCTGACAGGGTAGAAGATAAAATAAAAATCGTTATGCGGGTTTATTCTCAAAAACCCCGAACGGCTTTGGGTTGGTCCGGCCCTCTTTTCCAGCCCAACCCTTTTGAAAAGGCTGATGTGGAAGCCGGTATTCTTTATGTTCGTAAAATGATGTTGGACATTTTGGAAATCGGTTTGCCCATTGCCGACGAGGCTTTGTTTTTGGAGTCCAGCCCATACTTAAACGATCTCTATTCCTATGTGGCTCTGGGAGCCAGAAGCTCCGAGGATCATAACCATCGGGTTTATGCTTCGGCTTTGGATTTTCCGGTGGGAGTAAAAAATCCCAGCTCCGGTAATTTGGAAGTGGCTAAAAATTCCGTTTTGGCGGTTAATTCGGCCCATTCTTTTCTTTCTCTTTGTGGTGATGATTTTTGTCAGATTGATTCTCGGGGGAACGACTTTGGCCATCTGATTTTAAGGGGCGGGGCCGGTGGTCCTAATTATGATGAGAAAACCGTTAGAAAATCTTTGGAGAAAATTTCGCCTTTGGTTAAAAACCCGGCTATTATTATTGATTTAAATCATGCCAATTCCGGGAAGCGAGCCGAAAAACAACCGGAGATCTTAAAAGAAATTATGAATTATTTGGAAAAAGATGAAAAATTAAATGAAAAAGTCAAAGGTTTTATGGTGGAATCTTTTTTAAAAGGCGGAGCACAGAATATAAATTCCTTGGACGAGAAGAGTTGTGATATGTCCGGATTATCCATAACCGACCCTTGTCTTTCTTTTACAGAGAGTGAAAAAATGATAGAATGGCTTTATAAAAAATTAAGTTAAAAAATGAAAAAAGTAAATCAAGAAAATATTGTCAAAGGAGTTAGTTTTATTTTAATGCTGATTATTGTTTTTTTGTTTTTAAAAATAATGAATATATTGATAATTTTGGTATTAAAGCGAAAGATGATAATTCGGAGGGAAAGATTACGAATAAAAGCAACGACTTTAATCATAGGCTGATTGGCCCCCAAGAATATAAAGAGAAACTTGATGGTGGAGAATATATTCATTTGGATATCAGAACCCCGGAGGAATATACAGAAGAAAGAATAGCCGATGGTTTGAACATTAATTTTTATGCTCCGGATTTCAAAAAACAATTAAACGGATTGGATAAGAATAAAAAATATATTTACCATTGCCGCTCCGGCGGCCGCAGTGCTCGGGCCGTACCTATTTTTAAAGAACTTGGCTTTAAAGAGGTCTTGGAGTTGGATGGAGGAATTAATAATTGAAAGAATTTTTATCCAACTATTTCCAGCTCTAAATAAAAAACCTTGATAGGTTACATTTTTCATGTATAATTTCCTTCCGGATTGATTGTTTTAAAACTTAAAGAGGGTAACAAGATGGGTAAAGACATAAGTTTTATCTGCGATGATTGTGGAAAGGAAAGAAAGGGGGTCCTGCCTTTTCTTCTCAAGGGTGATAAAAAAATCTGCCCTCGCTGTATTCAAAAGGATGAAAGCGACGGGGCAAAGAAATATCCTGAGGAATGGCACGGTTTTCTCAAAAGAAACTGGGATGGTTTTCATGAGGAGCACTCTGAGGGGTATCACTCTCTGTGGTTAAGGGAAAAAAGTGGCCTGGAAGAGTTATTAAAAATGGACAGAGGCAAAAAGATTGCCGAGCAAATGACTCAGGGGAAGAAGAAAGAGGTTTTGTCCAGAATTAGAATCTTGGAGAGAAGAATCTCCGAATACCGGGGTCTTCTGGCCATTCGTTCCAAGCAAACTTTCATGGCCATGACCGGCCATGAAACGGCGGAAGGGCTGGTGGTGGCCGGGAAACATTGGTGGGTTCGTTCTTAATGAGCGACCATGAGCGTGGCTAAAGTCACGCTCAATTCTTTTTACCGGAAAATTGTGTTAAAATATGGGCCATTATGGAAGAAGTATCATTAAAGGCTGAAATAATTACTCATATTTTCGGTTTACCCATAACCAATACTTTTATCACTTCCATTATTGCTTCTATTGTTCTGGCTTTTTTAGCCTGGTTTTTTAGCCGGAATATTTCTCTGTATCCGTCCAGATTTCAATTGGTAGTGGAAGATTTGACCCATGGAGTCAGAAATTATGTGGAGGAAGTTTTGGGTGATAAAAAGTTGGCCGACAAGGTGTTTCCTTTGATTTTATCTCTTTTTATTTTTATTCTTTTTCTGAATTTGTTTAAATTTTTGCCGGGAACGGAATCAATAACCTATAAAGGGGTTCAATTGTTGAGGCCGGTTCATTCCGATTTAAATATGACCATTGCCCTGGCCATTGTTTCTTGAGTGGTCGTTCAGGTTCTGGGGGTAATAGTTCTTGGTTTTTGGAAATATAGTTCAAAATACATTAATCTTAAAAAACCCCAATCAATTCCTTTGGGTCTGATTGAATTGATTTCGGAAATCGCCAAGCTGGTTTCCCTGTCTTTCAGGCTTTTTGGAAATATTCTGGTAGGAGGAATTTTGCTAGCCCTGCTAGCCTCGGTGGCCCATTATTTCTTGCCTCTACCGGTAATATTCTTTGAGCTCTTTGTAGCCTTTTTACAGGCAACCCTCTTTGCTGTTTTAACTCTTTTCTACATTAAAATGGCTATTTCCGAACCTCACTAAGAAAATTTTTTAAATTGATTATAAAATAAGAAGCCCATTTCAGCGTACTAGTACGCTGAAACGGTTTTTAAGAGTATTTTAGTTTTAAATCATGATATAAGGTTTATATTTTTTTCTTTCTCTTTTTGTGTTAAAATACCGGCAATTAATAAATAAAATATATGGATAATATAGAAACAACAAAGGCGGCCGTAGAGGTTGCAAAATCTGCCGGAGATTTGGCTGTTCTGGCCAAGGCTATTATTATTGGTTTTGGAGTAATGGGTCCGGCCATTGGTTTGGGCTTGATTTTTTCCAAAGGATTGGAGGGTATCTCCAGGAACCCACAGGCAGCCGGAAAAATCACACCGTGACTTTTGATGGGGGCCGGAATGGTGGAGCTGTTCGGTTTAGCCTCAATCGGATTTTTCTTCCTTTTGAAATAGTTTTGAAAAATAGGATATGCAGGAGATAATAAATAGCTTTGGAATTGACTGAAAAATTTTTACTGCCGAGGTGGTTAATTTTTTGGTTGTGGTGGCTATTTTGTATTTCTTTGTTTTTAAAAAAATCTTTAAAAAGTTGGATGAAAGACGGGAGGTTATAGCCCACGGTATTAAAAAAAGTCAAAAAGCCGAAGAAACCTTAAAAAAAGCTGAGGAGGAAAAGGCGGAAATAATCAAGGAAGCCCGGGAAGAGGCTTCGCAGAAAATTCAGCAAGCCGTTGAGTTGGCCAAGGAAAAGGAGGACAAAATCACCTCCGAGGCCAAAGAGAAAGCTGAAAATATTATTGATAAAAGTCAAAGGGAGGCCGAGGAAAGAAAAAAAGAAATTATTTCTTCCGCCGATAAGGAAATAGCCAAGATGGCCATTCTGGGAGCGGAAAAAATCTTATCAGAAAAAAACTAAAATAGCTATTTTAGTTTTTTTCTTACTTGAATATGGTAAAATATTTTCGTTATGGAATTAATTACAAATAGTTTAAATGGGGTGGTTTATTTAATCGGTTTAATCGGAATCTTGGTTATAGTTCTGGGAGTTGGTCAGGGGTTTTATATGTTTTTAATCAAAAAAACTTTTTGACAAATTAGATTGGTTTTGGTTAAGCATATTTTATTGGGATTGGATTTTCTCATTGCTCGGGATATTATTGAAACGGTTATTTTAAAAACCGATAAGGCTCTTTGGTTGGACCTGGCGGCCTTGGTTCTGATTATTATTATCAGAGTGGTCTTCTCCTATTTTACCTCCAAGGAAATGGAACAAATAGAGGGAGAACACGGACTTAAAAAATTATAAATATATTATGAAAAAGATTTTAAATAATTTACCCATTATTTTTTTGGCGCTCTATTTGCTGGAGTTCAGTCTTTTATCTTTTAATCCCTATGACAGATTGGACTGGTGAGCTGAAAATTTACCGGTTATGATTACGGTTTTGGTTTTGGTTTTGACCTATAAAAAATTCAGATTTTCCAATTTATCTTACTTTCTAATGTGGATTTTTTTGTCCTACCACACCATCGGTGGACATTTTACCTTTGAAAGGGTGCCTTTTGATCTAGGTAATCAATTGCTTTCCTATTTAAATTTAGATTTTCTTTTTGATCCCGGCAGAAATAATTTTGATAGGTTGGGTCATTTTATGGTGGGATTTTTTGCTTACCCCTTGGCCGAATTGGTCTATCGTAAAAAGTGGGTTAATAATATGGGCACGGCCATAGCTTTGGGTATTTTTGCTCTGGGTTTTTGGGGAGCTCTCTATGAAGTGATAGAAATGGCCTTCGCCGTGAAATTCGGTGGAGATTCGGCTAGCAATTTCCTGGGCTCCCAGGGAGATATTTGAGATGCCCAAAAGGATATGCTCTTGGATATTCTGGGTGCGGTCTTTGTTTCCATTATTTTTTGGTTTAAATTTGGCAGGAAAAAAGAAAGTAAAAATTTTGAAAATTAAAGAAGAAAATTATGAAGAAAATTTTAATTAAATTATCGGGAGAAGCGTTGAGTAACGGAGGGTCGGATTACAAACAAGAAACTCTGATTGATGTGGCCAATCAGGTTAAAGCTTTGGTTGATGAAGGAACCCATGTGGCCCTGGTGGTTGGTGGAGGTAACCTTTTCCGAGGAAAGGAGTTGATTGAAAAGGTGGCCGTGGAAAGGCCGACAGCTGACTATATCGGAATGCTGGCCATTGTTCAAAACGCTCTGGTTCTACGAGACTTTTTTGAGAGTCGCGCTTTGGAAACTCGGGTTTCTTCGGCTATTTCCATGCAACAGGTTTGCGAACCCTATATTCCCAAAAGAGTAGAGAGGCATTTGGAAAAGGGGCGGGTGGTTATTCTGGCCGCCGGCCTGGGGCAACCTTTTTTCTCTTCCGATTCCACCTGTGTTCAGAGAGCTCTGGAACTGGGCTTTGATATGGTGGTTATGGCTAAGAATGGCATTGATGCGGTCTATGACGATGATCCCAATAAAAACCCGGAGGCCAAGAAAATAAAAGAAATCACAGCATCGGAAGTTTTGGAACAAAATTTAACCTTTGCCGATCCGGCGGCCATTTCTTTGGCTCGGGAAAACGGTCTGGATTTGAAAGTTATCGGTATGGATGATATTTCAAAATTAAAGGATGAGAATATCGGCACGAAAATTTTAGCCGAATAAAATTACCACTTTCGGCGTGGTATTTTGTTTTAATATTTTTTAACCAAAAACACCGAGGTCTTGCCTCAGTGTTTAAAGTTCCAGGATAAATTTTTCCAAGGAGTCTTTTAAATTCAGACCGGATTGGCGGGATTGGTTATAAAGGGAAACCAGCTGAAAGGTTTTTTCTTCGGCCTCTCCGGCCTTTCATTTATTTTTTAGAGCCGAAATGGCCTTTTTATAGGGATAAGCTTTCAGACCGCTTTCTTTTTCGGAAAACTTTTCCGCCAAGATTAGGCTTTTTAGAGAGAAAAATAAGGTGGAGAAAATCCTTTCCGCCGGCAGGTCGGAATTTAAAGCTTGATGATATTTTAATCAAAGAGCTTTCTTATTTTTATTTTGCAACTCATCGGAAAGGGAAAAAGGATTAAATTCCTTTTTATCAAGATTGAACTCTTCAAAGAGATAGGATTTTTCTCTCAATATTTTTTTTTCCGCAGCTCCCACCTTGTCCAGAGTCAGAATAAAAGCATTTTCCGATGAAGCAAATTCGTCAATTCTTTCCAAAAAAATATTTTTAATTTTGACTTTTTGAAAGATATTGGAAAAAAGATAAATATTTTTTGATTCAAAAAGGCCCCCCACCGTGTTCAGAGATTCTTCCAGTTTTTCTTCATTTAAATCCAAAAAATCCCAATGGATAAAATTGGCATCGGGCTTTTTCTTTTTCAGCCCGGCCATAACGCTTTTTAACTTTTTTTGTCTTTTGGAAAAATTATCTCCCAGGATGGTGAATAGCATAGGGCTATTTTACCATGAAAGGCTTTTGTTAGAATACAAAACTTGACTTTTACTTACACTCATACTATTATACAATTTGGTTTTAACAACACAAAGACGAGGTGTCTAATGATCACGATAAAAGATTTTGCCGAGGAAAAAATTAAGAGAGTGGAGCTTGGCCACAATGGAGACATTCCTCACCTTCGAATTTGGCTGGACGAGGTCGCTGAAGAAGAGAGGATAAGAATCCTGACTATTTTTTCGGCCGT